>NZ_JBYSXD010000012.1:0-30483 GCF_058781865.1 Arthrobacter sp. FW306-1B-F12A | reverse complement strand
GGGGGCGGACCGCCGCCGTCGGGAGCTCCGCGCTGAGAGAGGTACTGACAGGGACTCCCTGACAGTACCGACGCGTCCCTAGTGTTGACGGCAAGGCTGGATCTTGTTTCACGACACAGGATTCACGACACAGGAGGACGAACGATGGAAAAGCGCACACTGGGCACCCACGGCTTGGAGGTCTCCGCCGTCGGACTGGGCTGCATGAGCATGACAGGTGGATACAGCGACAAGCCGGACCGGCAGGAAATGATCTCGCTGATCCGTGCCGCCGTGGACCGGGGCGTGACATTCTTCGACACTGCCGAAATCTATGGCCCGTACGCCAACGAGGAGCTCGTGGGCGAAGCGCTCGCTCCGTACAAGGGCCAAGTGGTGATCGCCACCAAGTTCGGGTGGGACATCGATCCCGCAGAACGCAAGCCGAGCGGGCGCGTGAGCAGCCGCCCGGAGGTCATCAAGGAGGTCGTGGACGGCTCTTTGCGCCGGCTGGGCGTCGACGCAATCGACCTCTACTACCAGCACCGGGTGGATCCCGACGTTCCTATCGAAGACGTGGCAGGTGCGGTCAAGGAACTAATCGAGGCCGGCAAGGTGAAGCACTTCGGCATGTCCGAAGCGTCCGCCGGAACCATCCGCCGGGCGCATGCCGTCCAGCCCCTGAGCGCCGTCCAAAGCGAATACTCCCTCTGGTGGCGCCGCCCCGAGGAAGAAGTGCTGGCCGCGTGCGAGGAACTGGGCATCGGCTTTGTGCCCTACAGCCCGCTCGGCAAGGGCTTCCTGACGGGAACCATTACCGCGGACACCAGTTTCGACGCCGGCAACGACATCCGCAGCACCATCCCCCGGTTCGCGCCGGATGCGCTCCAGCACAATGCCGCCGTCGTCGAGTTGCTCGCGAACATCGCACAACGCAAGGGTGCCACGCCCGGTCAGATCGCCTTGGCCTGGCTCCTGGCACAGAAGCCCTGGATCGTCCCGATCCCCGGAACGCGCAAGCTGCACCGCTTGGAGGAAAACATCGGTGCAGCCGCCGTCGAACTGTCCACCGCGGAACTGGGCGAAATCGAGGACGCCGCCTCCAGGATCCAGGTGCAGGGCGGGCGCTACAACGACGCCGCGGAACGGATGACCAACCTCTAGGCGTACGCATGGTGCCACGCTTCCGGATGCTGTGAGCCGGACAAAAATGTCACAGTCCAGGCACAGCATAGGCATACAGGGGCCAAAGCGTGGGGTTCGAGGATGGGATACAGCTTCGAACCCCTCGAAGTTGAACCTCTAAGGAGCAACATCGTGAACAAAGTCCGGAAAATCGCCGTAGGCGCCGCCTTGATTGGCGCCGTCGCAGGCGGCGGAGCCCTCACCGCCATGGCCCTGCCCGCTAACGCCGCAACTACTGACACCTCGACCGCCAGCCCATCCGCCCCCGCCACGAACGGCGGCAACCATGGGAACGAAACCGACCTCACCGGTGACACCGCAACAAAGGTGAAGGCCGCTGTACTTGCCGCCAACTCCGGCGCCACCGTGGAGAACATGACTACCGAAGACGACGGCAGCGCCGCCTACGAAGCCCACATCACCAAGTCGGACGGCACCCACGCCACCGTCAAGCTCGATGCGAGCTTCAAGGTCACCGCAACCGAAACCGGCGGCCCCGGTCACTAACCCCCAAGGCAACCAAGCACTGTGGGCGGATACGGCACCCAGCCGTATCCGCCCACGGCGCTTAAACGGTGTACTGACAGGACCTCCCACACTTCCCCTGCCGGAAGTAGCCTGAATCCATGGACGCAACTTCTACATCGATGGGAGCAAGGCGCGAACGACATTGTGGCCACCCTGCGCAGTTACGCCGGACGGCAGCCACACAACAAGGGCCTGAGTGATCTGGTCGGCGAGCTCGCTACCCGGAGCGAGGAATTCCGCACACGCTGGGCCGCCCACAACGTCCGCTTCCACCGGACCGGCATCAAGCGCATGCATCACCCGGTGGTCGGGGATCTCGAACTCAGCTACGAGGCAATGGAACTGCCGGCCAACCCCGGGTGGACGATGTTCGCCTATACGGCGGAACCAGGGTCGGCGAGCGACGAACGCCTGAAACTGCTCGCGAGCTGGGCGGCCACCACCGCAAGCGAACTGGCGGCGCCGGCGTCGATCTCGGACTGAGCCCGGTGTGGGTAGGACCGCCAATCCTAGGAAAAGCAGGGAGCGGCCTAGCTGCTGACATCGTCTTCCGGAGCGCTTAGCGTCTTTAACAGGACCTTGAACGACGGCGGTTCCGCCTTGAGTATTCGGGTTTTTCCAGCCGCTAACTGATTACAGTCCAGGGCTCCACGTTTTAGATGAGAAGAAGATGACTATGGATTTTTCGTTGATGATGGCCTGCGCGGTCATTGGCCTCGTGAACAATGACAGCCGCAGTGCCTTGCCGGGGGCACCGGTTGTTCCGGCACGCCCGGCAAGGCGCCTGCGGCTGGCTCGGCTCCGGGGTTGGCTCGCAACCGCACTCCACCGGGTGGCGTGGGGAATCGAGCCTAAAGTGCAGCCTGTCCTGGAGCCTTGCCGGTGAGGTGTACGGAAGGATCCGAGCTGTAGAAGACGACGAATTGCATTGTTTGCCTTAGCTGTCGGGTTCGGCCAGGGTCTGGCCGAGCCGCGGAAGCACATGGTTTCGCCAGCCACCGCTCATGATGCGGTGCGATGCCACGTGCGTCGGCTCGTCGGGATTGAACCCGTCGTGGACAAGCGACAGCCGGGTGCCGGTGTCTTCCGCGGCGATCGACCACGTCACGGTGCTGTTGAGGCTGTTTCCGGAGTTCGCGTCCCGCCACGAAATACGCAGTAGCTTCTCCGTTTCCACGTCAAGGACTTCGCTGGCCACCAAGCCGCTGAAGCCAACTGCCGGAACGGGAATCCCGCGCATCTGGAACTGATGCCCGACGATCGCTTGGAAGTCGTTTTCCATCAACCAGCGGGCGATCAGCCTGGGTTCCGTCAGAGCCCGCTAAACCTTGGCGGGCGAATGCGGCAGGAATTCTTCGACCTCGATGGTCGTCAGTTGTTCGCTCATCTGTTGTCCTCAATCTCGTTAGCGACCATCCTAAGTTCCGAGTGGGCAATCGGCAGAGCGATCGGGTATCCCCGGCCTGCGTCGCAGACCAAGTTCGAACAAAATCCAGCTCTTGTTTAACGACAGTCAACGATATATCGTTAAGTATCGCAGAACAAACTGCGAGCCTGAGGGCAACCCACAAAACACTGAAAGGACGATGCCGTTATGAAAGGCATTCACGACAATAAACACACAGATTGCGGTCCGGATATGGAACGTTTCGGACGCGGCCGCAGCCGTCGCGGTCCCCACGGACACGGCGGATTCGGGCCGGGCCGCGGATTTGGGCCGGGCCGCGGTTTCGGACCAGGCTTCGGACCAGGATTTGGTCCCGGCTTTGGTCCCGGGGGCCCGCGTCGGGCCAACAAGGGCGACGTTCGTTTCGCGATCCTCTCCCTGCTGGCTGAAGCGCCATCCAATGGATACGGACTCATCAAGACAATCGCCGAGAAGACGTCCGGATCGTGGCGCCCAAGCCCGGGTTCCGTCTATCCGACCCTGCAGCAGCTCGTTGACGAGGAACTCATTGCGCCCGTCGGCGAAGGCCGGCGCACCGAGTTCACACTCACCGATGCCGGGAAGGCATATGTAGCGGAGCATGCTGAGGAGCTGGAAAATGCGTGGAACATCGATCCGGAGGGATCAGGACCCGCGTTCCACCAGAGCGTGGCAAAGCTCATGGGAGTCATCCATCAATTCCGCTTCGCCGCAACGGACGAACAGCGTACGGCGGCTATGGAAAAGATCGACGAAGCCCGGCGAGCGCTGTACCACATCCTCGCTGACTAGTACCGCCCCTTCCGAAGCCGCGACGTGGAAGTAATCCCGCTCGCGGCTTCGGAATGTACACTCCCCCGGTTCGGTTTCCGGGTCTATGCTTGGTTTCCCGGTTGCGCGGGTTCGCCCAGGCGCCCGAACTGCTACTGAGAGCGATGGGTCCATGAACGGTTGCGAAGCAGTCCTTGCAGGCCTAGAAGGAGAACTCGCCTGGATCCGGGACACATATATGGACCTGCACAGACACCCCGAGCTGAGCCTCGAGGAGCATGGGACCTCCAGGGTCGTCGAGGGGAAACTCGCGGCGTTCGGCTATGCCGTAGCGCGCATCGGGGGCACCGGCGTCGTCGGCATCCTCGCAAATGGGGACGGCCCAACGGTGCTTGCCCGCGCGGACATGGACGCGTTACCGGTCACCGAGGCGACGGTGCTGTCTTATGCGTCGACCGTGGACGGTGTCATGCACGCATGCGGGCACGACCTGCACGTGGCTGCGCTGCTCGGCGCGGCCAAACTCATGGCCGACGGCCGGACAGCCTGGTCCGGGACGTATATCGCGCTGTTCCAGCCCGGCGAGGAGATCGGGGCCGGGTCCCAAGCAATGCTCGACGACGGACTCGTCGCCAAAGTGCCGCGGCCGGACGTCGCCTTCGCGCAACATGTGATGCCGATCCCGGCAGGGATGGTAGCGACCACGCCGGGCCCCGTCCTCTCCGCCGCGGACTCGCTCAAGATCACCGTGCATGGGAAGGGCGCGCACGGCTCGATGCCGCACATGTCGGTCGACCCCGTGGTGCTTGCCTCCTCGATCGTGCTCAGGCTGCAGTCCATCGTCTCGCGGGAGACGAAACCGGGGGACTTCGCGGTTGTCACAGTGGGGGCGCTCAACGCCGGGACGACGTCCAACATCATCCCCGACCGCGCCACACTCCTGCTCAACGTCCGCACTTACGATACCCAGGTCCGCGCGTCCGTCCTCGCGGCCATTGAGCGGATAGTCCTTGGCGAGTGTTCCGCCGCGGGATCACCGCAAGACCCGGATTTCGAGTACTACGATCAGTTTCCCCTCACCAGCAACGACGCGGCCGTGACAGAGACGGTCCGGGCCGCATTCACCGCCCACTTCGGGGAAGACTCAGTGCGTACCGCTTATAGGCAGACCGCGTCAGAGGACTTCACCCGCATTCCGGACGCCTTCGGGGTCCCATACACGTTCTGGCTCCTAGGCGGCGCGGACCCCGAAACCTACCGGGCCGCCGTCGAACGCGGGACAGTGGCCCGGGACATACCGGCAAACCACTCTCCACTCTTCGCGCCCGTGATCGATCCGGCCCTGTCCATGGGCGTCCAAACCCACGTGGTCGCAGCGCTGTCCTACCTGGCTTAGGAGTACCACTGCCACTCGGGCGGTGCCCAGCCCGAGGGAACCTGATGGTTGTCCTTTGTACCGCATCGTGGACAGCTGTAGCTTGCCGACGGCGGCCGCAATCCGCTGCCATCGGCCGCATAGACCGCAGGAACGTACTCATGGAAGGTCAACGGAAACCCCGGGCCGCACCGCCCGCAAGCCGGCACCCTTGGCAGCGCTGCGGGAATACAGGGACGATGGGTGGCAATTCGATGTCCAGCACGAGCAAGCGTCATGTTTCTCCCTCACGTCTTCATCGGTCGGGAATCGGCGTCGGCCAGATCCCCGAATTCAAAGTTCATTCCCGAGCGCCCACATCGTGTTGATGAACCCAATGGGGCAGCCGGCGGGTAGTGGGTCAAACCCTATGCCAGGATTCCCAGAAGGGCCATGGGCAAGCCGGAAGAGATGGTTCGCAATCAGTTATGCCGGGCCGCTTCGGCCCAGCTTGCCTAGAACCGGCTAGTGCCGCGCAGCCGGCGGGGGCGGCCGTCCGGGTCCACGACGAAGCGGCTGATCGGATCCGCCCAGAGGCGTTGGAGGAAGGAGACGGGTTCCGGGGTGTGGTGCCGCACGTTCCCGGTCGGACGGGGCGAACGGCGCCCGGTTTCATGCCAGTGGTCAAGGGCGTCGGCGCTGGCTTTCCACAGCTTGAGCCCCGCCGCCGGGTCGTGGAGTTGGGGATCGTCCTCCTCCAAGCCCAGGTGTTCGGCCCAGAGTTGGAGGCGGAGCCCGCGGGCCAGCGGCCGATGAGCGTCGTGGCCGGCGCCAATGTCGTGGCCGCTGTCGGCGCCGGGCGACTCTCCGTTGCCGGCGGTGGCGTCGAATACGGCGCAGGTGAGCTCGCTATCGGTGGTCCAGGACCGGCGGTTGAAATTGTCCGAGCCGCAGGTGAACCACATGTCGTCGATGATGCAGATCTTGGCATGGACGTAGATCGGAGTTCCCGAGCTGTTCTCCAGGTCGAACACTCCGACCCTGTCGGGTGCCGTCTGGTGCAACATCCTCAGGGCGCGAAGTTGACCGATCCGGCTTGCCGGCCCTACCAGGGGGCCGTCGGAGTCGGGGTAGCGGGGAACGACGGCGATCACGTTCAAGTCGGGGTTCCGCTCGAGGGCCCCGGCGATTCCGGCTGCAACTTCTGTCGACCACAAGTACTGGTCCTCGATGTAGATCAGCGAGCGGGCGCGGGCGAAGGCTTTTGCGTAACCGAGGGCAATGCTGCGTTCGCCTTCGGGTGCAAACGGGAACGGGGGACGTTTCACGCCGTAGGTGCGCAGTAGCTGCACTGCATGAGGACCGGCCGGTGGTGGCGGCGGGGCGGCAGCCGGGAGCGGTTCGGGGTGCCGGGGCATGCGGGCCAGGCGTTGCTGCAGTATCCGGTACGGGGTACCGCGGTCCAAGGGATGGGGGTCGTTCCACCGCTCAGCGAACACCGCGAGCACATCCGCAACCACGGGGCCACGCAGCTCGAGTGCGGCATCGTGCCACGGAGGCCGTTTCCCGTATCTGGGATCCATGGTTACCGCTTGCGGGTCTCCCCCATGGTCGGCGTCGTCCCGTCGGCTGTGGGAAAGGTCGATCCCGCCAATGAACGCGACATCCCGCGAAGGATCGTCACGACGGCGGATGACGAACAACTTCTGGTGGTGGGAGCCGAACATTCGGACGCGCTGATCCAAAAGCACTTCTCCGCCGGCGTCGTTGATCTTGCGGCTAAGAAGCTCGTTGGATCGGCCGCTCATCGGAGCCGATACCCGCTCTCCATGGGATCTCCAGACAAGGCCCCGCACTTCCACCCCCGAGCAGCACATCGGACGAAGATTCAGCCGGAGGCAAAAGCGAGCTCAGCGACGACCGGTTTGTCGGCGACGCTGACCTGGCCCGGTGGAAGACCCCCGCCGGAAGGTGGCTCGCCTCCCGCGCACAACGCCTCAGCGCCCGTCTCGGCGCGTACGGTGCGCTGATCCTGGTCCTCGCTGCGGGAGCCGTCGTGGCATCACTGCTGGCCTTCGCGACCGGCGAGGTGTACGAGGCAGTGACGGAAGCAGATGGCGTGGCCGCCCTGGACCACCCGGTCCTGGAGGCGGCGATGACCTTGCGCAGCCCAGCACTCGACGCCGCCGCCACTGCCTACACCGATCTAGGCGGAGGAATCGGGATGCCGATCCTGGCCGCGATCGCCACCTCCGTCCTGGTCCTCCGGCGCCGCTCCTGGACCCCTGCGATCCTCATTGTCACTGCGGCTGCCGGCTCCCTGCTCATGACAATCGCTGGCAAGCAGCTCATCGGCCGTGCCCGGCCGCCGCTCATCGACGCCGTGCCGCCCTACGAGTATTCCCCCTCGTTTCCCAGTGGGCATTCGCTGAACTCGTTCGTCATCGCTGGAATCATCGCCTACCTGGTCATCCTGCGTTGCCGCTCCCGCCGGGCCCGAGCCTGGACCGTGACCGCCGCGGCCCTCTTCGCCCTGACCATCGGCCTCAGCCGGGTGTTCCTGGGCCACCACTGGCTCACGGATGTCCTGGCGGCCTGGACCCTCGGTGCCGCCTGGCTGGTCCTGGTCATCACTGCCCACCGCCTTTATCTCACCGCCCGAAAGACTGAAAAGCTCAGCCACTCCCCGGGCGGGACTCCAGGCGGATGAACGCCGGTTCCGGTGCAGCGGCCACATGTTGCCCCAAAATTTGCCTTTCCGGCACTTAACTTTTGCCTGGCGCTGGAAGAGTCGGTCGGGGGTTTTCGTCAGCTAAGCCAAGCACTGGGAGCAGCTCATGTCAGGTCTCAACCGTCGGCGTTTTCTTCAACTATCCGGGGCCAGCGCAGCCACCGCAGCAATCGCTGAGATGCTCGGCGAGAGCATCGCTCGCGCCGCGACGATCCCGGCCAACCGTGCCACCGGCTCGATCAAGGATGTCGAGCACGTCATCGTCTTCATGCAGGAGAACCGTGCCTTCGACCACTACTTCGGCACGCTCAAGGGCGTGCGTGGGTTCGGCGACCCGCATCCGGCCATCCTCCCGAGCGGAAAGGACGCGTTCGCGCAGAACAACGGGACGCGGGACATCCTCCCGTACCACCCAGCCGCACCGAATCTCGGCATGCAGTTCATGGAAGACCTCGACCACTCGTGGAAGCTCACCCACGAGGCCTTCAACGTAGGCAAGTACGACAAGTGGCTCCCCGCCAAGTCCGAGGCCACGATGGCGTTCTACGAGCGCGGCGACGTCCCGTTCCACTTCGCCCTCGCGGACGCGTTCACCATCTGCGACCAGTACCACTGCTCGCTGCTTGGCCCCACGGACCCCAACCGCTACTACATGTTCACGGGCTGGGACGGCAACGACTACAAAGCCGGCGGCCCCGACCTGTGGAACGCCGAGGTCGGCTACTCGTGGAGCTCATACCCCGAGGAGCTTGAGAAGGCCGGCGTGAGCTGGAAGGTGTACCAGGACGTCGGCGACGGCCTCACGGCTGCGGGCTACTGGGGCTGGACGGGCGACCCTTACATCGGCAACTACGGCGACAACTCGCTCCTCTACCTCACGCAGTACCAGCACTCGAAGCCCGGCAGCCCGCTCCACGAGAAGGCGCTGACCGGCACGAACGCGAAGGCCGGCGACGACCTGTTCCGGATCTTCCGCGAGGACGTCGCGGGCGGGAAGCTCCCGCAGGTCTCTTACGTCGTGGCCCCCGAGGCGTACACCGAGCACTCGAACTGGCCGCCGAACTTCGGAGCCTGGTACACGGCGAACATCCTCAACATCCTTACCTCCAACCCGGATGTCTGGAGCAAGACGGCCGTGTTCTTCATGTACGACGAGAACGACGGCTTCTTCGACCACGTCGTCCCGCCGCACCCCAACACCTCGCAGATCCCGGGCGCATCCACGGTTTCGACCGAGGGCGAGTGGTACGACGGCCGGATGACGTTCTCAGGCATCGCCGACGTCCCGGGCCATTACGGTCTCGGCGTGCGCGTGCCGATGCTGGTCGTCTCGCCGTGGAGCATGGGCGGATGGGTGTGCTCGGAGACGTTCGACCATACGTCGATTGTGCGCTTCCTCGAGTCGCGCTTCGGGGTGAAGTCCCCCAACATCTCGCCGTGGCGCCGCGCAGTGTGTGGTGACCTCACGAGCGCGTTCGACTTCACGGCGAACGGCGGTGCGGCCCCGGCCCTGACCGACACCTCGGCATTCAAGCCCGCGGACCACAACCGGCACCCGAGCTACGTGCCGACGCCTCCCGCAGTCAACTCGATGCCGGCCCAGGAGAAGGGCACGCGCCCGTCGCGCCCGCTCGGATACGCGCTCGACGTCGAGGTCTCGATGTCGAGCGGCAAGCTCTCCGCCCGCTGGTCGAACGCCGGGGCGCTCGGCGCACACGTGCAGGTCCGCTCGAATCTCCTTCCGGCGGGCCCGTACTCGTACACGATCGGCTCGGGTGCGGCCCTCGACGCCTCGTGGGCGCTTGGCGCCGAGTACGACGTGCAAATGCATGGCCCGGCAGGTTGGTACCGCCGTTTTGCAGGCACGACGGCGGCCGCGGACATCCGCTCGACCGTCACCCGCGACGGCGACTCCGGCCATGCGCAGTTCCGGATCGAGAACACCGGCACGGCCGCGGCCGCCCTCACCCTCACCGACGCGTATGGCGCCGGGTCGCAGGCCCTCGGCCTCAACCCAGGCCAGGCCAAAACCGTGGTGATCCCGACGCAGGGCGGCTGGTACGACCTCAACATCACCGCCGCGGCGGATCCGAAGCTCGTTCGAGTCCTCGCGGGACGCCTCGACGACGGCCGGGCGCTCACCTCCGATCCGCAATTGGGCAGATAACGGGCGGTCACCCGAAAGCGGCAACGTGCCCACCTTCGTCTGGATCGGTCCCAACCAGTTCTAGATCGGTCAACATTAGACCAGATCACGGTGTCGGCCCCTCGCAGATTATGCGATAGTTTGCCGTAAGAACGCGGGCACCATTCGCGGCGGGGGGAACGGAATGACCTACATCTGTGGACACACCTCAGCTCGGGCTCCAGGCGATGTTCCTGCCGAGATGCCCGCATGAAGGCCGGCACTCTCCGGGAGTCGATGATGGAAGCGGCCGCTGACCGCTGGCTCAGCGCTTCCGACTTAGTCGCCGCCGCACGAAGCACTGGTGTTCTTTCGGATCATCGACGGGCCAGGGAACTCACCCTCGAAGCGATCAAAGAGCTGGTTGCCGAAGGATTATTGGTCGCGGGAGCATTCGGAACCGGCCGGTATATGCCTTGGACGCTGACAGGCACGGATGCGGCGCGCAAGGTCGAGGGCGAGTGGAACACGAGCGCCATGTCCCGCACATGGTTCACGGCAAAGGCCAACCTGACCTCGTCCGAGCTCGGCGATCTTCCACAGGGAACCCCTCGCCACTCTGCACGCGAAACCGCCGAGGATCCGCTGGCGGTCACGGGCAGCGAGGCGACGGGACCCTGGGTCCAGGTCACCAGGGAAACCCGTATAGCGGCGACCATCCCGCCAGACTCCGCGCCTCCGGCATGGAAAGGAAGCTGGCTTCGCAGGACGCTTTGGCTCAAACGAGCCGCCGCCGTGTTCGTCATCGCATCGGTCTCAGGCTGGCTCGGATGGGCCGTCATCGCGGGGATCAAACACACACTCGCCAGCTACACCAAGATCGACGGGACTGTCACGGCACAAACCGATACCTCGGCACGCCGCGTTTCCTCGTGTCAGCTGGACGTGGACTACTCAGTCGGCGGCCGCCAACTGCATAGCGTCGCCAAAGTCAACGCGAACTGCCATACTCTGCCGGGCCCGGGGTTCCCGACAACTATCGACGTCGACACAACCGATCCCCAAGACATATGGATCGACGGCGCCAACGATGCGAACCATCCCGATCCGTCGGCCATGGCCATATTTCTGCTAATACTGCCGCCCGCAATCGCCCTCGTACTCAGGAACGAGCTCGGAGACTATGGCAGAATCCGGAAACTGCTCGTCCCTGGAGCCCAGTGGCGGCAGGTCGAGGTCACCGTCACACGGAAGACCTCCGGTAGAGAGGGCGTCATTATCCGGCTCGAAGGAAAGGACCCCGCAGGAAACCGGCGCTCGTTCTATATCTTGTCCCGATTTGTAAGCCCGATCGGCCACGCCAGCAAAGGCGACAAAGCAAGCCTCAAGCTCATCGCGGACGGCGAGGGGCGGGCGCTCATCCAGAGACCCGACACCGGCCGAATACGCGTTGCGCGCATCAGCAGATCGAGTTGGCCACTAGGTTGGGGCGACCGGCTATTGGTCGGGCGCACCGCGAAATTGGTAACGCGCAAGTCAAAGCCAAACTAAGAGCCCCCTGTCGGATTCGAACCGACGACCCCCGCTTTACAAGAGCGGTGCTCTGGCCAACTGAGCTAAGGAGGCGCGCCCCGGCAGGCCGGAGCTGATTGCCCCGGCAAGCCGGAGCTGGTTGCCCGGCGGACCGGGACTGGTACCCCGGCGAACCGGAGCTGGTGCGCGCGAGCGCTAGATAAGGTTAGCCCACGACCTCCCGCCCACGGAAATTCCAGCGGACGGGAGGCCTAGGCCAAGGGAACTACTTCTTTGCTGCGATAGCCGCATTCAGGACGGTCATGAAGTCCGACTTGTTGTCCCACTGCTGGCCGTCGATGAAGACCGTGGGCGTGCCGGATATCCCGATGTTCTTGGCCTCCTGCGTGACCACCTTGACGAACGGACGGTACGTCTTGTTGTCGATGCAGGAGTCGATGTTGGCCGATCCCGCTTGGGTGGCCAACTTCTTGAGGTCGTTGTCGGAAATGCCTGCGCTGCCCTCGGCGGGCTGCTGTGCGTACAGCAGATCCACGAGTGCCGAGTACTTGTCCGGCGACGTGTTCGCCACGCACGCTGCGGCGTTGGCGGCGCGGGAGGAGTAGTTGGTGCTGGAGCTGGCGTCCAGGAAGCCGAACGGACGGTACTCCAGGGTGATCTTGCCGTCGTCCCGCAACTGGGTCAGCTGCTGGCTGTACGTGCTCTCGAAGTTCTTGCAGATGGGGCAGATGAAGTCGATGTACGCCACAACCTTGACGGGCTTGCCGGCTTCAGCCTCGGCGCCGGGAGCGGTCACCGTGGCGGGCGGGGTGGCCGGGGCTGATGGCAGGGACGCCAGGCTGACGGTACCGGCGGCCACCTTCGCCACATCGGTACCCTTCAGCAGCGTCACGCCGCCGTGCGCGTTGGCGTTGGCCGGCGTCGGTCCCTGATCGGCGATCGGGGCGTTGTTCACAATGTTCTGGGTGAACACGAGGGCAATGACCGCGAGGATCGCCACAACGGCAACCACAATGCCCCATCCGATGAGCAACTTATTGCGCTTGTCCTTCTTCAGCTGAGCTTCGCGGATCTCGCGGGCCTTTTCGCGGGCCTGGGCGGTGCGCTCTGCCTTGGACAGGCGTGGTTCGTTTGCGGGGCTCATCAGTTCCTCGTGATTTATCGACGGCGTTGGTTTTTAGCTAGGGCAACGGTGCCAGTTTACGGGAGAAGACCGGCAGCTTTGCTGGGGTCCTCGACTCCAGTCTGAGGAACGAGCAAGTGTCCTCGATGATTCCCGCCGGTAGGGTGGGAGATGAGTCACAGGCAACCCCAGGGGGCAGCAATGCAACAAACGGCAAGCGAAAAAACCGACAGCGCACCCGAAGGCAATCAGGCTCCAAGGGCCCGGAAACACGATTTCATGGTGGTCTCCAACCGCCTTCCGGTAGACCGTTACACCAGCGATGACGCGGAAAACGGCGAGGAAGGCTGGCGCCGCTCTCCGGGCGGCCTGGTGACTGCCCTTGCGCCGATGATGACCAAGACCGACGGCGCGTGGGTGGGCTGGCACGGCGCGCCGGACGAAGAGTTGGAACCCTTCAGCCACGGCGGCATGGACCTGATTCCCGTGGAACTCAGCACGCGCGATGTTGAGCTCTATTACGAAGGGTTCTCCAACGCCACTCTCTGGCCGCTTTACCACGACGTCATTGCCCCGCCCGAGTTCCACCGCACCTGGTGGGACAGCTACCGCCGGGTCAACCAGCGCTTCGCCGACGCCGTGGTCCACCACGCAGACCACGGAGCCACCGTGTGGGTGCAGGATTACCAACTCCAGCTCGTGCCGAGCATGCTCCGCCGGGCGCGCCCGGACCTGCGCATCGGCTTCTTCAACCACATCCCGTTCCCGCCGCCGGAGATCTTCGCCCAGTTGCCATGGCGCCAGGCCATCATCGAAGGCCTGCTCGGCGCCGACCTGGTGGGTTTCCAGCGCCCCAGCGACGCGGCAAACTTCATGCGCTCGGCACGCCGCTTTATTGGTGCAAGCGTCAAGCAGCAGCAAGTCCACGTCAAGGGAGCGGATGGGCAGATCACCCATATTGCCCGCGCACAGGCCTTCCCGATCTCCATCGCCGTGGATCAAATCAGCGAGCTCGCGGAGCGCCTGGACATCATCGAACGTTCCCGGCAGATCCGCCAGGACCTCGGTAACCCCAAAACCATCCTCCTGGGCGTGGACCGCCTCGACTACACCAAGGGCATCCCCCACCGCCTGAAGGCCTTTGAGGAACTCCTCAAAGAGGGACGGCTCACGGTGGAGGACGCCACACTGATCCAGGTTGCGAGCCCCAGCCGCGAGCGCGTTCGGCAATACAGGCTCCTGCGGGAAGAGATTGAAGGCACCGTAGGCCACATCAACGGCAGCTTCGACACCATGCAGAACACCGCCGTCCGCTACCTCCACCACAGCTACCCGGTCGAGGAAATGGTGGCGCTGTACCTCGCGGCCGACGTCATGCTGGTGACGGCATTGCGTGACGGCATGAACCTCGTGGCCAAGGAGTATGTCACAGCCCGGACCAACAACACGGGCGCCTTGGTCCTCAGTGAATTCACCGGCGCCGCCGATCAACTCAAGCAAGCCCTCCTCATGAATCCGCACGACATCGACGGACTAAAGAACACCATCATGAGGGCCGTGAACCTGCCCCCGAATGAATCACGCCGCCGGATGAAGTCCATGCGCAAGCAAATCCTCGACCACGACGTCGATCATTGGTCGGCGGAATTCCTCTCGGCCCTGGCAGAAACGGTGGTGCGCGATGACTCCTGAGACAGCAGCCACTCCCCCGCTGAGCCTGACGCCCGAACTGCTCGACGCCGTCCGCAGGATCGCGCGAACCGACCACCTTTTGGTGGCGATGGACTTTGACGGCACCATCTCCCCGATCGTGGACCACGCCGACGCCGCGCGGCCGCTCCAGCGCTCAGCCACTGCTTTCGCTGAACTTGCCCAACTCCCGAGGACGACGACGGCGCTCATCTCCGGGCGGGCACTGGCCAGCCTGCGGGCGGTCGCCTCCCCTCCGGAGGCAACGCTGCTGATCGGCAGCCATGGCGCGGAGGCCTGGATGGGCCCCGGTTCGGCGGAACTCCAACTGGACGACGCCCAAAGGGAGCTCCTTGCCGAAGTCCGCGAGGTCCTGGCCGGAATCTCGCAGGAAGCTCCGGGGACGGTCCTCGAAGACAAGCCTGCCGGCGTCGTACTCCATACGCGCCGAGCCGACGATGACGTAGCGGAGGACGCCGTCGCCGCTGCGCGCGCAGTCCTTGAAGGTCGCCCGGGAGTCTTCCTCAAGAACGGCAAACGTGTCCTCGAGACCTCGGTGGTGCATTCCTCCAAGGGCGAGGCGGTCGAGTTCCTGCGCCAGGCAACCTCTGCTACCGGGATCCTTTTCGCGGGCGACGATGTGACGGACGAGGACGCGATCGCCAGACTCGGCGCCGGGGATGTCGGGGTGAAAGTCGGGCTGGATTTCACCCAGGCCGAGTTCCGCGTCGAGGCCCCTGTCCACGTCGCCGAGCTCCTGGAGGCGGTCCTTCGCGAACGTCGCCGCGAGGTCTCGGGAGACGCATCGCACATGTGACGTTCGTAACATTTAGGCGAATAACCCGGGCTGCTGCCATACTCTTGGTTGTGATGTGGCGCACAACTACCGTGCGGCGTCACTCAGTCTCCCTTGCCCGGGCCCAGCCCAGGGCGGGGAGTCCAACTGAATAAACATGAACCATTCACAACGGATCGTCCGGCACGTACCTGCCGGTGAAGGGATTGATAACTGTGGCAACAGTTACTTTTGATAACGCTACGCGTCTGTACCCGGGCACAGATAAGCCCGCCGTCGATAAGCTCAACATCGACATCGCCGATGGCGAATTCCTGGTCCTCGTTGGACCCTCCGGTTGCGGTAAGTCCACCTCCCTGCGCATGCTCGCAGGCCTCGAGGATGTGAACTCCGGCCGCATTCTGATCGGCGACCGCGACGTCACGGACGTCCCGCCGAAAGACCGCGACATCGCAATGGTCTTCCAGAACTATGCTCTGTACCCGCACATGACCGTTGCGGACAACATGGGCTTCGCACTCAAGATCGCCGGCGTTTCCAAGGAAGAGCGTGCCGAGCGTGTCCGCGAAGCAGCCAAGCTTCTTGACCTTGAGCAGTACCTGGACCGCAAGCCGAAGGCCCTCTCCGGTGGCCAGCGTCAGCGTGTTGCCATGGGCCGCGCAATCGTCCGTAACCCGCAGGTCTTCCTCATGGATGAGCCGCTTTCCAACTTGGACGCCAAGCTCCGCGTGCAGACCCGCACGCAGATCGCATCCCTGACCCGCCGACTCGGCGTCACCACCGTCTACGTGACCCACGACCAGGTCGAGGCCATGACCATGGGTGACCGCGTTGCCGTCCTCAAGGACGGACTGCTGCAGCAGGTGGACACCCCGCGCAACCTGTACGACCGCCCGAAGAACGTCTTCGTTGCCGGATTCATCGGTTCCCCAGCAATGAACCTGCTGGAACTGCCGGTCGTCGACGGCGGCGTCCAGTTCGGTGGCACGGTTTACCCGGTACCGCACGATGTCCTCGAAGAGGCACACGGCAAGACCGTCACGCTCGGTTCCCGTCCGGAAGACCTCGAGACCGTTGGCGCCGGCGAGGGCCTCGAAGTTGAGGTCGACGTCGTCGAAGAGCTCGGCGCCGATGCCTACGTCTACGGCCACACCACGCTTGACGGCAAGAGCCACGACATCGTGGCCCGCGTCGACGGCCGCCGTCCCCCGATGAAGGGCGAGTCCATCTTCGTCCGTCCGCAGTCGGGCCACGTGCACTTGTTCGACACCAAGTCGGGCCTGCGCCTGGGCGACTGACACCCACACCGCATTACCGACGGCGGCCCTTCCGAGTGGACGGGCCGCCGTCGTCGTTAACAACAGCCTCCATACGGAAGAATTGACCCATGACCGAGCAAAGCGGTGCCAAGTGGCATGACGAACCCACCGACTACGCGCAGATCGGCAAACTCCCGCGCACCGAGGCTGCGAGCGCCAATGACGCGGCACCGCCGGCAAGTGTCATCGGATCCCTCAACATCACCGCAGCGGCGGCGGATCCCGAGCTCCTGGACCTCCCCTGGCACATCGCACTCGAAGACTGGCCCGCGGCGAACCTGGCCGCCCTGCCCCGCGGCATCTCCCGGCACATCGTGCGTTTTGCGCACCTGGCCGGCTCCGTCATCGCCATCAAGGAAACGTCTGAGCACGTTGCCCGGCACGAATACCACATGCTCCGCAAGCTGGCACGGATGGATGTGCCTTGCGTCGAGCCGGTCGCGGTCATCACCGGCCGCACCACCGTTGACGGCAAGCCACTGAACCCGGTGCTGGTCACCCGGCACCTCAAGTTCTCCATGCCGTACCGTGCGCTCTTCTCACAGATGCTGCGCCGGGACACCCTGACACGGCTTATCGACGCCCAAGCGCTGCTGCTGGTGCGCCTGCACCTGATCGGCTTTTATTGGGGCGACGTTTCCCTCTCCAACACCTTGTTCCGACGCGACGCCGGGGCGTTCGCCGCGTACTTGGTGGACGCCGAGACCGGCGAGCTGTACCCGGATCTGTCGGTGGGCCAGCGCGAGTACGATCTGGAGATTGCCCGCGTCAACATCGCCGGGGAACTCATGGACTTGCTCGAAGGCGGGCTGATCGAGGAGAAGGTGGACCCGGTAGCGACGTCGGAGCTCATCATGGACTCGTACCGGCGGCTATGGGCCGAACTCACCGAAAAGGAATCGTTCGAGCTCGGCGAACGCTGGCGCGTGGGCGCGCGCATCCGCCGCCTCAACGAACTCGGCTTCGACGTCGAGGAATACGCCATCAAGACCACCGCGGACGGATCCACCATCCAGCTTCAGCCCAAGGTGGTCGACGCCGGCCACCACCAACGGCGGCTGCTCCGCCTCACCGGCCTGGACGCCCAGGAGAACCAGGCCCGGCGGTTGCTCAATGACATGGATTCATTCCGGGCAGACAACAACCCGGACATGGATGAAGAAATCAGTGCCCACACCTGGGTCAGCCAGATCTTCGAGCCGATCGTCCGTTCCATCCCGCGCGACCTCGCAGGCAAGCTTGAGCCGGCAGAAGTGGTCCACGAAGTCCTCGAACACCGCTGGTACATGAGCCAGAAGCAGGACAGCCACATCCCCTTGGCGGAAGCCGTGCAGTCTTATCTGGACACCATCCTGCGCCACCGGCGTGACGAGGCTGCCATCATGCTCAATCCGGACACGGCGATGCTCAAGATCCTGGAAGCCGAAACCGAGGAATCCCGGTACGACGAGGACGAATACCCGGATTCCGACGACTAACGCAGGGGTTTAGGGCTCCAGCGTCTCCGCGAGTCCCTTGAGCACGGGTTCACGCCCGAGCTCGATATGGGAGTACGCCAGGGTGTAGGCGAGCTCGGCCTTGCCGCCGAGGATGGCGTTGCACAGTTCCATGTGCTCATCGCGCTGGAGTTCGTTGCTGCGGTTGTGGGCGAGCCCGAAGATCCAGCGCATGCGCCCGAACAACGGCTTGACCGACTCGATGAGCAGCCGGTTGCCGGACAGCCGCACGATTTCGGCGTGGAACGCCGCACTGAGGCGCACGACGTCGTCGGTCCGGTCGTCGTCGATCGCTTGCCTCGTGTCGTCGAGGAGTTCCTGCAAACGGCCTCCCGGTTCGCCCGCGGCGACCCGGATGGCCGCCATGCGGGCGGCGAACGTTTCCAGGCACAACCGCACGTCGAAGAGTTCATTGACGTCGGTGAGCGTCAATTGCCGCACCACGGCGCCCCGGCGGGGGAAGGTTTCCACGAAGCCATCCTGCTCGAGGCGTTGGATGGCCTCCCGCACGGGGATTCGTGAAACGTTGTAGAGCTCGGAGAGCTCCCGTTCACGCAGCCGCGCGCCCTGTTCGTATCTCCCCGCCACGATTCCCTCAAGGACCAGCTGGTAGACCTGTTCGGCCCGGGCTTCGTCGTCGCGGCCAGTCAGCGTTTCGGGCATCGGCGTCGGCCACCCTTCCCTTCCCCGTCGTCTTACATTCCACCCGAGCATACACGGGAGGAAACAGAGCTGTTTGGTATTCCAGATAGTGCAATATTTGTGATTTACATCCCATCGAACCTGCTCTAGTCTATTTTTGGTATACAAAAAGTCCGGAGCCTACTCCTTGGATCATGAATCGAGCACCCCCGTTGACCCAGCTACAGTCCACCGCCGAAGCTACGGCTGAGAGTCCATCCCCCAGCACGCCCCCAAGCAGACCCACTGCCGAGGCGCGGTCGCTCCTGGCGACGGCCTGGCTGCGGATCCGCCGGAGCAAGATTGCCCTGTTGAGCCTCTGCGTGGTGGCGGCCATCATGTTGTTCGCCATCCTCGGCCCGCTGCTCAGTGCCATGTCCGGCAACGATCCCTTCACGTCCAACACCAGCCCCGATGTCCTGGACGACCTCCAGACTCCCGGTTTGCCGCTCCCCGGATACATGTACCCTTCGGCCGGCCACTGGCTGGGCGTGGAACCCGGACTGGGCCGTGACCTGTTTGCCCGCCTCGCCTATGGGGGCCAGGTTTCCCTCACCATTGCCCTGCTGTCCACTGCGGTCTCGGTGGTCCTGGGAACCGTGATCGGTGCAGCCGCGGGCTACTTCGGGGGCAAAACGGACGCCATCATCAGCCGGGTCATGGATCTCTTCCTCGCTTTTCCGCACCTCCTGCTGGTCCTTTCACTGACCCCCATCCTGCAGTCACGGCTGCGGGACACCGCGCTGGGCCAGGGCAGCTTCCTGCCCATGGCTTCGCTCGTCATCATCCTGGGCTTCTTCGGCTGGGCATACCTCGCCCGTATTGTCCGCGGCCAAGTACTGAGCCTCCGCGAGCGCGAGTTCGTCGAGGCCGCGCGGTCCTTCGGCGCCTCGCACCTGAGCGTGTTGTTCCGGCAGATCATTCCCAACGTCATGGGAGTCGTACTGGTCTACGCCACCATGCTCATCCCCACGAACATCTCTGCAGAAGCGGCACTGTCCTTCCTCGGCGTCGGCGTCAAGGACCCCACGCCGTCGTGGGGCCAGATGCTCAACGCCGCCCAATCCGGCAACTGGTACCTCAGCGACCCCTGGTTCCTGGCAGTCCCCGGCGCCATGCTCATCGTCACGGTCCTGGCGTTCAACCTGCTCGGCGACGCCGTGCGGGATGCCCTGGACCCCAAGGCATCCCGCCACTAATCCCCCTTCAAATCCGTTCCACCCACCCAAATGAGGAGCACAATGAATACCCCCACCAGAGCGCTGGCCCTTGCCGTGCTGATCGCCACCGCCGCCACAGGCTGCGCGGCGGGACAGAACCAGCCCGGAACTGCCGCCTCCGGCGCTTCCAGCACCGAGCAGGCTCCCGAAGTGGTCAAGTCCGGTTTCACCACCAAGGGCGGCAACATCAACGTCCTGATGTCCTCGGACTTCCAAACCCTGGACCCGGGCAACAGCAACTACGTCCAGACGGCCAACGTCGGCCAGCTGTACTACAGGAACCTCACCATGGCGAAGGAGACGGCCGGACAGCCGCCCACCATCGTTCCGGACCTCGCCACGGACACGGGCCAGGTGTCCAAAGACGGACTCACCTGGACATTCACCCTCCAGAAGGGCGTCAAGTTCGAAGACGGCCGCCCCATCACCTCCGCCGACGTCAAGTACGGCATCGAACGCACCTTCGCCCAGGACGTCTACACCCAGGCCCCGCAGGAGCTCAACGCGGCGCTCGACGCCGGCGGCTACAAGGGGCCGTACAAGGATCCTTCCGCTGACCTCAAGGCCGTGGAAACTCCGGACGAGCGCACCATCGTCTTCCACTTGAAGAAGCCATTCGCCGAATTCCCGGCGCTGGCCTCCCGTTCCAACACTTCGCCTGTCCCGAAGGACAAGGACACCAAGCTGGACTACACCAACCACCCGGTGTCTACAGGCCCGTACATGGTTGATTCGTACAGTCGCGGAAAGTCGCTCAAACTGGTCCGCAACCCGAACTGGGATCCGTCCACCGACCCCAACCGCACGGCACTTCCGGACACCTTCAGCTTCTCGCTCTCCACTTCGCAGGCCACCATCAGCCAGCAGCTCCTGGCCAACTCCGATCCCAATGCCCTCACCCTGGACTCCAACGGTGCACTGCAGACTTCGGATTCCGCCAAGCTCGCTGATGCCCAGGTCAAGGACCGCGTTGCATCGGGACTGCTCGGTTGCAACGACGTCCTCAGCCTCAACACCGAGAAGATCACCGATCCAGATGTCCGCAAGGCAATCGCCCTGGCCCTTGACCGCCAGTCCATCCTGGTCCAGTACGGCGGGCGCCGCTTCGGCGAACTCACCCAGACCCCGCTCAACGCCAAGATGCGCGGCTACGTAGCCCAAGACCTCGAGATCGACCCCACCGGCAAGCCCAAGCTGGAGGAAGCCAAGAAGCTCCTCGAAGGCAAGAACTACCCCAAGACCCTCACCTACGGGTACGCCAACAACCGCGACGCCTACAAGAACACCGGCACCGTGATCCAGCAAAACCTCAAGGCCCTGGGCATCGACGTCCAACTGGTGCCGATCCCGGCCCCGAACTACTACTCCGTCCTGGCCAGTGACCAGCTGCCGGACATTGCGCGCTCGGGCTGGTGCGGCGGCGCCGACCCTGCGTCGGTGCGTACGTCCGCCGATCCCATCCTCGGACCGAACAACGACGGCACCAGCTACGGCTTCTCCAACACGTCGCGCTACTTCGATCCGCAGATTTCGAAGGCCATGTTCGAGCTCCGGAACACTTCCGGGACCTCGGAGGAACTCGGCAAGAAATGGTCTGAGGAGTTCGGCAAGGCCCTAAAGACCTACCCGATCATCCCGCTCGTCCGCAGCCACACCAACAGCGTGGTTGGCTCCAATATCCGTAACGCCCAAGTGGGCTACTTCTTCGGCGGCATCGACCTCTCGATCGTCGGCGTCGAGCACTAACCAGGCCAAATACACAACCGGGCCTGTTCACACCAATCAGGCCAGCCCAGAAGGGAGGCGGGCCGTCCGGCGACTACCGGACGGCCCGCAACCAGCACAATGATCAGATTCATCTTTCGCCGGACAGGCTCCCTGATCCTGCTTCTCGTCGCCGTCAGCTTCATCACCTTCACGCTGTTCCAGCTGGGTCCTGCCGATCCTGCGTCCGCCGCTTGCGGCCAGGAGTGCACTCCCGAACGCATCGCGGAAGCCCGCGTGGCCCTTGGCATGGACCACCCTTTCCTGGTCCAGTACATCGACTACATGCGCGGTCTGGTCTCGCCGCGGATGATCGGTGCTCCCGGAGCGGAATCGATCTGCCAGTGGCCATGCCTCGGCAAATCGTTCCAAACCAATGAAAACGTCTCGGACATCATCGCCCGCTCCTTGCCCTACACGCTCTCCATGGCGGTCGGCGCGCTGGTGCTCTGGACCGTTTCCGGCGTCGGGCTCGGTTTGCTCGCCGCCCTTCGCAAGGGATCCGCCACGGACAAGTTCATCGTCGGCGCAGCGTCCGTTGGAGTCTCGCTGCCCATCCCCGTCACCGGCCTGTTCCTGTTGCTGGTTTTCGTCAACCAGCTGCATCTCCTGCCCTTCACGACGAACGAGATCAACAGCCCCTTCGGCCCGCATGGTCCGGGGGCCTGGGTACTCAACTACTTCCTGCCGTGGGTCGCCCTCGCGGTGCTTTTCAGCGCGGCGTATATCCGGGTCACCCGGACCAACATGATCGAAACCTTCAGCGAGGACTTCATCCGCACGGCCCGTGCCAAGGGCCTGGCGCCCCGAACAGTGACGTTCAAACACGGTGCCCGGGCCGGGATCACTCCGGTGGTGACCATGCTTGGCATGGACATCGGGCTTCTCCTCGGCGGCGCGGTCCTCACCGAGCAGATCTTCTCCGTCCCGGGACTCGGTTTCACGGCCGTCCGGGCTGCCATTTCCGGCGACCTCCCCGTCACCATGGCCATCACCATGCTGGCTGCCTTCTTCGTCATCGTCGCGAATGTCGTCGTCGACCTCGCCTACGCTGCCATCGATCCCCGAGTGAGGCTCCAATGACCCAGCTCCAGCCCAGTCCGGCCGGTCAACCGGCCACGCGAACCGCGCATCAGGCCGCGGGAACCGGCCATCAGGCCGCGGAAGCCGCCGCGTTCCTCGACGTCCGGAACCTTTCGGTGAAGTTCCCCACCGACGACGGCCTTGTCTCGGCAGTCAACGGGATGGATTTCTCCTTGGAGCGCGGGCAGACCCTCGGCATCGTCGGAGAGTCAGGGTCCGGCAAGTCGGTCACCAGCCAGGCGCTCATGGGGCTCCTCAAGGGGACCTCAGCCCGGGTCACCGGCCAGGCGTTGTTCCAAGGCAAGGACCTTGTCACACTGCCCGAGTCCGGCATGCGGCAGCTTCGCGGCCGGAACATCGGCATGATCTTCCAGGATCCTCTCTCGGCCCTGCATCCCTTCTACACCGTGGGCCATCAGATCGCCGAGGCCTACCTCGTCCACAACAAGGCAAGCAAGAAGCAAGCCCGCGCGGCCGCCGTCGAGATGCTCGGAAGGGTAGGCATTCCGAGCCCCGAGCAGCGCTACGACGAATACCCGCACCATTTCTCCGGAGGCATGCGCCAGCGCGCCATGATTGCCATGGCACTGATCTGCGAACCGGAACTGCTCATCGCGGACGAACCCACCACCGCGCTGGACGTCACCGTGCAGGCACAGATCCTGGACCTCATGTCCGAGCTCCAGCAGGAAACCAACTCGGCCCTGATCCTGATCACCCACGATCTTGGCGTGGTGGCCGAAGTGTGCGATTCCGTGCTGGTCATGTACGGCGGGCAATGCGTCGAATCGGGACCGGTGGACGAGATCTTCTACGACACGCGGCACCCTTACACTCTGGGCCTGCTCAAATCGATGCCCACGCTGAGCAGTAGCTCGGGCAGGCTCAACCCCATTCCGGGCCAGCCGCCGTCGCTCCTTGACCTCCCGAAAGGCTGCATTTTCAGCGCCAGGTGCGAGTACGCGGCCCTTGCCGGCGACGGCGTATGCGCGAGCCAGCGCCCGGAGCTCGTGGTCGAAGACGGCCACGGAAAGCGCTGCCACTTGAGCGGCCCCCAGATCGTCACTATTCGGAATACGCGTTAGGACCCGCCATGGACACGCAGGCAATTCTCCAGGTGGAGAGCCTCCAGAAGCATTTCCCCATCAAAGGCGGTCTGTTCTCCCCCAAGGGTTCCAAGACCGTCAAAGCCGTCGACGGCGTCTCCTTCAGCCTCGCGCGCGGCCAGACGTTGGGACTCGTGGGTGAGTCCGGCTGCGGCAAGTCCACCACCGGGCGCATGATCGCGCGCCTCATGGATCCGACCGGCGGGAGGATCCTGATCGACGGCGTGGACATCAGCCAGCTGGGCGGCCGCGATCTGTACAACTTCCGCCGCAAGGTCCAGATGATCTTCCAGGACCCCTTCGCCTCGCTCAATCCACGGCAAACCGTGGGCACCGCCATCGCCGCACCGATGCTGGCGCAAAAGATCAACCCGGCCGGCGGCCTCAAGAACCGGGTGAAGGAACTCCTCGAGCAGGTGGGCCTCAAACCGGAGCACTACAACCGTTTCCCGCACGAGTTCTCCGGCGGCCAGCGCCAACGGGTGGGCATCGCGCGCGCCATCTCGCTGAACCCCTCGGTGATCGTCTGCGACGAACCCGTATCCGCCCTCGATGTCTCGGTGCAGGCGCAGGTGGTCAACTTGCTCCAGGAGATCCAGCGGGACACCGGAGTGGCATACATCTTCATCGCGCACGATCTTTCCGTGGTCCGCCATATCTCGCATGAGGTGGCGGTGATGTACCTCGGCAAAATCGTGGAGCAAGGAAGCCGGGAGGACTTGTTCCGGGAGCCCCGGCATCCCTATACGCGAGCTCTCCTGTCCGCCGTGCCCCTGCCGGATCCCAGGGCAGCCCGCCAGCAGCAAAAGATCCGGCTCCGGGGAGATCTCCCGTCGCCGGCAAACCCACCCAGCGGCTGCGTCTTCCGCACCCGGTGTCCGTTGTTCGGCACCTTGGGAGCGGAACAGCAGCAACGGTGCATCAGCGAAATCCCCCGACCCGCCAGCGCGACTGCCCCGGCCTGCCACCACGCAGGTCTGGAATCCGCAGCCCTCGCTGGTGTGCAATAGATCCAACATCAAAGGAGCAATACATTGAACACCCTGATTCGTGCCGTCCGTCCTTGGGGACAAGCATTGAGCGACGTCCTCGTCACGGACGGCAAGATCACCGGCGTCGAACCCCATGACCCTGCACGCGCTGCGGCGACTGGCGACACCACCGTCGTCGAGGGCCGCGGCCGTCTTCTCGTGCCGTCGTTCTCGGACGTCCATGTGCACCTGGACTCGACCCGCATCGGACTGCCGTTCCGCGAACACACCGGCGGCCCCGGCGTCTGGACCATGATGATGAACGACCGGCAGAACTGGCGCAACGCCGAGGTTCCGCTGCAGGAACGGGTCAACAACACCCTCGGCCGGATGATCGCCCGCGGCACCACGCGTGTGCGCTCCTATGCCCAGATCGACGTCGACTGCCGGCTTGAGCGTTTCGACGCCGTGATGGCCGCCAAGGAGCAGTTCAAAGGGCAGGCCGACGTCGACATCATCGCGTTCCCGCAGGCCGGCCTCCTCCTTGAGGACGGCACCGTACCCCTCATGGACCAGGCACTCAAGTCCGGCGCGAATGTCATGGGCGGCATCGACCCGTGCAGCCTGGACCGCGACCCGGCCCGGCATCTGGACATCGTCTTCGGACTGGCCGAAAAGTACCAGGTCCCCATTGATATCCACCTCCACGAGCCCGGCGAACTCGGCGTCTTCAGCACGGACCTCGTGATCGAGCGCACCCGCGCCCTGGGGATGCAGGGCAAGGTCACCATGTCCCACGCATACCAGCTGGGCAGCGTCTCCGAGGCCACCACGCGCCGCCTCATCGACGAGTTCGCCGAACTGGACATCTCCATGGCGTCGGTGGCGCCGGGCTCCGCCGGTGTGGCCGCCCAGCTGCCCATCCCGATGCTCGCCGAAGCCGGCGTACGCATGGGCCTGGGCGAGGACGGCCAGCGCGACTACTGGTCCCCCTATGGCAACACGGACATGCTCGACCGCACCTGGCAGCTCGCTTTCACCCACGGCTTCCGCAAGGACGAGCTCATCGAGCACTGCCTCGCGATCGCCACCGTAGGCGGCGCCAGCATCCTCGACCCGTCCGCCACTCGCCTGAAGGGCACGGCACACCGCCCGGGCGTCGAGGTCGGCGATCCTGCCGAACTCCTGCTGCTCGACGGCGAAACGGTCGCCTCCGCGGTGATGGACCGCGGCACCGACCGGACGGTCATCCACCGCGGCAAGGTCGTGGCGGATCAGCTCGAGCTGGTCTAAGCCCGCACAAAAAAGTGGCCGATCCCTCGTGCGAGGGACCGGCCACTTTTTTGGTTTTAGCGCCCGACGGCGGCCGGCTCGCCACGATGTTCCGTCTCGACGGCTTCCACCGACACCGCCGGCCCGCGCACCGCGAGG
Source organism: Arthrobacter sp. FW306-1B-F12A (assembly GCF_058781865.1). Classification (NCBI taxonomy): domain Bacteria; kingdom Bacillati; phylum Actinomycetota; class Actinomycetes; order Micrococcales; family Micrococcaceae; genus Arthrobacter; species Arthrobacter sp. FW306-1B-F12A. The sequence goes on along the minus strand of NZ_JBYSXD010000012.1, from coordinate 4,172 downwards.
AAACCGGCCACCGCGAGAAGCACCGCTTCCGCGGCCAGGGCCCAGAAGGGAACGTCCCAGCCACCGGACAACTCATGCAGGAATCCAGCCCCCAACGGGCCCAGGGAGGCCAGCGCGAAGCCCAAGCCCTGGCTCATGGCGGACAGGCTGCCGGCGCTCTGTGGTCCGGTTGAGCGGATGACAACCAATGCCATTCCCAGCCCGAAGCCGGCACTCTGGACGATCCCCAACACGCCGACCATGAGGAACTGCAAAGCCACGGGCGCGGTCAAGACCCCTATCAAAGCCGCGGCGACGAGCAATCCCAGGCCCGGAGCCATAAACTTCAGAACCACTCGACGCCCCGCGAGGACGGGAGCCAGCAGGCTCGCGGGCAGACCTGCGACACTGAACCATGCCAAGAGACCTGCTGCGTCGGCCACGGTCTGCCCCTTCGACACCAGGAAGACCGCGAGCCACGAGGTGATCGCGAAATACAGCATGGCTTGCAGCCCGAAGAACGCGGTCACGGCCCAGGCCGTCCGCTGCTTCCGCAACGGAATGGTGCCGGTTTCCCCCGTTGCGCCACCCGCCGTCGTCGTCTTCTGTAAACCAGCGCCCAACACCGGTCCGCCGGTTTCGGTCTCGTCGGTCCCGTCGGGACTCCCCGCCGGTTGACCGGCACGATGGATCAACGTGGCCCCCAGCAGGGCGGGGACGGCCCAGACGGCCAGCGCCCAGGCGAGGCTTCCGCCGAGCGCTTGCTGCAGCGGCTGGACGAGCCCCGCGCCGAGCGCCGCGCCCAGCCCGAAGCCCATGGTGCACAGCCCCGTCCACCAGCCGGTACCGCGGTTTGCCTTGACGATCTGCGGCACGAGCACGCTGGCGGTCATGATGGATGCCCCTGCCAGGAACGTTCCGGGCAGCAACAGTCCGGGCACGAATACGCGGACGATCAGCGCCGCGGCAAGCACCAGGAGCGCCGCTGCCACAGCCCTTCCGCTGCCCAGGCGACGGGCCAGCCACGGACCGCAAGGAGCCGAGGCGCCGAAGGCAAGTACAGGCAAGGCGCCAAGCAACGGCAGCAGATGCGCGTCGAGTCCGAAGCCTGCCTGCAGCTGACCCATGGTGCCGGCGATTGTCGTAATGGCCGGACGGAGGTTGATGGAGACAAATGCCAGTGCAACGAGTATCCAGGTAGTCCGTCGAGCGGCGTACGCGGAAGTACCGCGGCGCGGCGGCTGTGCTTGTTCCATTGGTTGCCTCCCTGGAATCCTAATTTGGTATACCAAATAAGATTAGGGGCATTGCATGGCAAAGTAAACTGCCGCTAAAGTGGCGGCTGAGCGTGACGCTGGACCCTGACGATTAGATTTGGAATACCAGAGCTTTAGATAGCCTTGCCGGGATTGAAGATTCCGGCCGGGTCGAAAAGCTCTTTGATGCGACGCTGCAACTCCCGGATGGGCTCAGGCTGCTCAAGTCCGAGCCAACGCAGCTTGTACTGCCCCACCCCGTGCTCGCCGGTGATGGTCCCGCCCATCGCCAGCGCGGCGTCAATCGAGTCGTCCAGGGCATGGTTGAGGCGGGACATGGCATCGGCGTCCACTTCCCTGTCCACGCGGTCAACCCAGAAGGTGGGGTGCAGGTTGCCATCGCCGGCATGGGCCACCACCTTGAGCTGGACCTCGTGGGTAACGGCCATGGCCTCGAGCGCGGCCACGTAGTCGACAAGCCGCGACCTCGGAACAGCGACGTCCTCGCCAACCCGGAATTCGTTGTCCACTTCGTCGCCTCGACTCGAGCGCCTCATCTCGATGAGGCGCTCCGCTTCGGCATTGGATTCCGCCGTCACCGCGGCGCCGCCGGCGGCGAGCACTTCCCGTACCAAAGCTGCTTCCGCTGCCGCTCCAAAGCCGTCAGTCTGGATCAACAGCAGCGCCTGTCCGCGTTCTCCGAGGTCCGAGCCGTACAGTTCGTCGAGCTGGGCCAGCGTTCCGGCGTCGAGCATTTCCATGATGGCGGGCTGGACGCGGGCCCTTCCGACCGCCAGGACACCCGCTGCGGCACCGCGGAAGTCCGGATAGAAGGCGGCAACTGTCTGTACCTCGCGCGGCAGGTAGCGCAGGCGCACCGTCACACCCACCACGATCCCCAGGGTGCCCTCGGAGCCCACAAACAGCGCTGTGAGATCGTACCCGGCCACACCCTTGAAGGTCTGGTGACCTGTGTGGATAAGCGAGCCATCGGCCAGGACGACGTCGAGCGCCAGCACCGAGTCCCTCGTCACGCCGTACTTGGCGCAACGCAAGCCGCCTGCGTTCGTGGCCACATTGCCGCCGATCGTGGACATTTTGTAGCTCGCTGGGTCCGGCGCGTACATCAGGCCGTGTTCGGACGCGGCGGCATTCAGGTCAGCGTTCACCACGCCAGGTTCGACGACGGCGGTCTCATCGTCCGCGTTGAGCTGCAGGATGCGGTTCATGCGTTCCAAGCTGAGGACGATGCACCCCTGGCTGGCGTGGGCGCCGCCGGAAACCCCGGTGCCGGCGCCGCGGGCCACGATCGGAACTCCGTGCCGGGCGCAACTGCGCACCACATGCTGCACGTCTTCGACGGATTCGGCGAACACCACAGCCAAGGGCAGCTGCAAGTCCAGGACAGGTCCCAGGTCTGCGGCATAGGTGGTGCGTGTCTGTTCGTCGACGGCGACTTGCCCCGGAGCGAGGGCGGCCCCTAGATCATCGATGAACGCGCCCGGGCTTTCGCTTTGCTGGGTTTCACCCGCGGGTGGAAGCCGGCGGGCCATAACGATCTCCAACCTGGCCTTGTCCTGCGGATAAGGCCGGCTGGCACCGGTGTATTCAAATCCGTGCCGCTCGTAGAACGCCTTCGCTCGGGCGTTGTCCTCGTGGACGCCCAGTTCGATCACGCCGGCTCCGAGCTCGGCGCCTGCTATGGCGCAAGCCTCATCAAGCAACTGGTCGGCCAGGCCCAGGCCACGGTGTTCGGGGGCGACGTAGACGCTGATCAGCATGGCTTGTAGAGCCCGGGAAGGATCCTGCGGCTGCTTGATGACCACGCGCATAAGCCCGCTGATCGGGCTACCGTCCGTGCCGTCGTCCGCTATCAGGGTGATACTCGAGTCGCCCGACATCGTGGCTGCTCGCTCTTGCCATTGAGTGTCAGTCTGGCGCCGGGCGGCCGCGAGGCTCTCCACGTAGGCCATCGGGGTGTCCGACAGCATCTCCAACCGGACGTCGCGAAGCAATTCCCAGTCAGTCGCTTGGAGGCGACGGATTCTATTCACTTGCGCCGCCCATGAACCGGACATAGCGCTCAAGAACTCCAGGCCAGTCAGCCGCGTAGTCTGCACGGGTCTGCGCGGGGTGTTCGGCACCTTCCCAGCCGTCGTGGACCAGACGAACCTCCGTTCCTCCGTCAACAGCACGGAAGGCCAGACGAAGTTCGGTGGACCACATCGCGGTACTGCCTGGATACCAGCTCGCATGGAAGGACAACGGCGGCTGCCAGTCGTCGATGGTCCCCCATATCGAGGTTCGGCCGTCGTCGGCCGTCTCCAGGATCAAATTCTCCTCGAACTCAACGTGCGAGCCCGCCCCGTAGACGCTGTGGTCCTCCATCGGCCACCAGAGATGCGGGTGGTCGGTGAAGCCCATGAAAGCATGCGCCACAGGCGAAGGCACGACGACGGTGCACACCACGGGGTCCAGCTCACCGGATTGCTCCGGCTGGGGTTCGGAGTCCGGCGCGAGGTGACTAAAGAGGCTCTCCATGTGTACCAACTTTACCGCCCAGCGGCACCCCCGATTCCGGATCCAGCGCGCTCGCCCCCGACGCCGGCTCACATATACCGGCTCCCGGGCGGACGCCCGCTCACATATGGCGGGTCCGGGGCGGACGCCCGCTCACATATACCGGCTCCCGGCAGGACGCCCGCTCACTTATGGCGGCGGGCGTCGGTCGTGGAACCTGGATAGGTGAGCCGGGGTTTGGGATTTCCCTGCCATATCCGAGCCGGGGTCTGCCAAAATGGCCCTATATCTGAGGGGGGGTCCGGGGAAACCGGGTCATATGTGAGCGGGGGTTCGCGGAAACCGGGTCATGGGTGGGCCGGGGTTGGATGCCCCGGATGCCCGCTCAGTAATAAAGGGTTTTCGTGGGACGCCCGC
>NZ_JBYSXD010000124.1:0-523 GCF_058781865.1 Arthrobacter sp. FW306-1B-F12A | reverse complement strand
GGTACAACGTCCACCTCGACGGCTCCAGCCCCGCCGACGACACCTGGATGTACCTCGACGACATCACCCTCACCAACGGGTAGGGGGTTGATCGACCTCCTAGTGGCCGTTCAGGAGTTCTTTGTGGCTGCGAACATGCGTCGAAGGGTGAAAAAGCAACCCAAGGCGCCGAAGAGCAGCGCCATGAAGAAGTCGCCCATGTAACTCTTGACGAAATTCGGGTTGTTCGCCAGGTTGTAGTTCATCAGGTCCCACGGCTCGGAGCTGGTGATCAAAGACAAGGGCTGGCTATTGATGTACTTGGCGGCGTCCAGCCAGACTCCAGCGACGAAAGACAAAATCGCAGTGGCAGCTGTGATGGCTGCTATCACCCACACGCCTTTTCTGCTCAGCCCGCCGGCTCCCATGACATAGAACCGGGCCGCCATCGCCGCAGCGGCAAAGGTGACGAGCGAGGACATCCAGCCAAAATTCCAGATGACGAGCCACAGAACGACGCCGATCGGGAGGGTCGGGAGGGCGA
>NZ_JBYSXD010000123.1:0-533 GCF_058781865.1 Arthrobacter sp. FW306-1B-F12A | reverse complement strand
AAAGCTGCGATCTGCAAGGAGTGACACACCATGCTGATGCGAACGGACCCCTTCCGTGAATTCGACCGGCTCGCCGAACAGGTGCTCGGCACGACAACCCGGCCGGCGGCCATGCCGATGGACGCCTGGCGGGAAGGCGAGGACTTCGTGGTCGCCTTCGATCTGCCCGGAGTCAACGTGGACTCGGTGGACATCGACGTCGAACGCAACGTCCTGACCGTCAAGGCCGAGCGCCCGGACCCCGTCGGCGAGGGCACGGAACTGATTGCCTCCGAACGCCCCCGCGGCGTCTTCAGCCGACAGCTCATTCTCGGTGACGCACTGGACACCGACGGTGTCAAGGCGAACTACGACGCCGGCGTCCTGACCCTGCGCATTCCGGTGGCGGAGAAAGCAAAGCCGCGCCGCATCGAAATCGAAACCACCGGACAACAGCGCCAGGAGATCAACGCCTGACCCGGCGCAGCCTCACGGACCGGGAGCACCACAGCGGCCCACCATGTGAAGAGGGCGGTCGGGTTCACAGACCACGC
>NZ_JBYSXD010000122.1:0-542 GCF_058781865.1 Arthrobacter sp. FW306-1B-F12A | reverse complement strand
AGACAGTCTCACCGTACGACGACGACCCCAACCTCAACTGCACGCTGCCCCTGTCGATGGTCGACTCCAGCGAGATCAACGCCGAGCTCGTGTACCGCGGAAGCGCAGTCGCCCGAACCGGCCGGATCACCTTGCCGCCGTCAAACAAGGAAGCGACATTTCATGCCGTCGAGGATCGCATCAAATCAATCCGGCAGTCCCATGACCACAGCGCGATCGAAAAGGCGCGAACGCTCTGGGCCGGGATCCTCGAGGCCAAAACCTACCCGACCGACGACCAGACCATCGCTTTGATCGCAAACTTCCAGTTCGCAGCCATCCGCGACCAACTGATGGCGGACATCCCAGGCGTCGACGGACCCATGGAACAAATCCTGCTCGCGCAGGCTCCGGGCAAGCCGCAATGGACCCGCGTCGAATGGGCCCAGCAAATCCTCCTCCACGCCTACACGCACAGCAGCACCCAACACTCCGCGCCCCTCCTCACAGCCATCGGCTACATCAACTGGTGGGAAGGCCGCGGAAGCAAAGCCCACCAATAC
>NZ_JBYSXD010000121.1:0-553 GCF_058781865.1 Arthrobacter sp. FW306-1B-F12A | reverse complement strand
CCCTCCCCCGAGACATTCCCACCCTGACAAGATTCGGGCCGAAGCCCAAGTCCCATTACTGGCAGGTTTCCGAAGGATTTCCCTCCTCGATCGTCCCCCGCATGTGGAGAACTCTCCCCGGACCTCCCCAAACACCAAGGAGACAAACACACATGTCCATCACGCCAAACACCGCCGCGACCAGCCAAATCGAGGAACGACCTCATCGCTCGCTTCCAGTAGAAGAAGGCTCCATGTCCGCAGAGACAACTCCGTTCAATCCATCCACAGGCAGCAGTCGCGTCAAGCGGGGTATGGCCGAGATGCTCAAGGGCGGCGTCATCATGGACGTCGTCAACGTCGAGCAGGCCCGCATCGCCGAGGATGCCGGTGCAGTGGCTGTCATGGCGCTCGAGCGCGTTCCCGCCGACATCCGCGCCCAGGGCGGCGTGTCCCGCATGTCGGACCCGGACATGATCGACCAGATCATTGCCGCGGTGTCCATCCCCGTCATGGCCAAGGCCCGCATCGGCCACTTCGTCGAAGCCCAGGTCCTGCAGTCCCTCGGTGTTGA
>NZ_JBYSXD010000120.1:0-569 GCF_058781865.1 Arthrobacter sp. FW306-1B-F12A | reverse complement strand
TGTGTCTGTTGTTTGAGAACTCAATAGTGTGCCAAGTTTGTTGATACCGATTTGTTTTTATGAATTGGTTGATTTTGCCGGGCCTTGTCCGCCCCTGTGGGTGGGGTCTGGTTTTCAGCTGGTTTCAAATTTTGTGCAGCTGTTTCTGCCGTTATTTCCGGTGGTTGTGGTTGTGTCTGTTTTTGTTTTACTTCAACGGAGAGTTTGATCCTGGCTCAGGATGAACGCTGGCGGCGTGCTTAACACATGCAAGTCGAACGATGATCTCCAGCTTGCTGGGGGGATTAGTGGCGAACGGGTGAGTAACACGTGAGTAACCTGCCCTTGACTCTGGGATAAGCCTGGGAAACTGGGTCTAATACCGGATACGACCGCTCCACGCATGTGGTGGTGGTGGAAAGCTTTTGCGGTTTTGGATGGACTCGCGGCCTATCAGCTTGTTGGTGGGGTAATGGCCTACCAAGGCGACGACGGGTAGCCGGCCTGAGAGGGTGACCGGCCACACTGGGACTGAGACACGGCCCAGACTCCTACGGGAGGCAGCAGTGGGGAATATTGCACAATGGGCG
>NZ_JBYSXD010000119.1:0-608 GCF_058781865.1 Arthrobacter sp. FW306-1B-F12A | reverse complement strand
TGGTCCTGCAACGGCACGGCCGCCGTCGCGAGATCAGTGAGGGTCTGGATTTCGTGATGAGCCATGACGCGGAGCTGCTCAAACGCCTTGAGGATGCATGAGTTTGTACCTCGAAATCGAGGACGCATTGCAGGTGATCGACCGGTACGGGTTCCATATCCGTGACATCGGGCTGCTCGCCTCCGCTCTAGCGCGCCCCGCTACGACGGTCATGGGCACTGAAGCCTATCCTCAACTGGCCATGAAGGCCGCGGCGCTCCTGGAGTCCGTGGCCAGGTTTCATCCGCTCATCGACGGCAACAAGCGCACCGCCTGGACACTCATGGTGCTCCTGCTCTGGATCAACGGCTACCGGCACGACTTCGACTCCGACGAGGGCTTCGACCTGGTGGTGGGCGTGGCCGCCGGTGAGATCGATTTGCAGCGCAGCGCCATCGTGATCGAAAAACATCTGATTCGACGCTAGGTCCCGCGGAGCGGTCCCAAGCTGATGGCTGGAACTCTCTGGCGTTTGGTTCGGGGGAGTCCTAGGGGCGGATGCGGGCTGTTGACAGTGTCAACACTTTTGCTGTCGGACTGGGTCGTATATCGGTCGGATTGGGCCGTAC
>NZ_JBYSXD010000011.1:35320-104819 GCF_058781865.1 Arthrobacter sp. FW306-1B-F12A | reverse complement strand
TAGTGCTCCTTGAGCACTACCGCCGATTTATTGCTACGCTCCGAGCGAGCGCCGATCCACCACGAATCCTGTGGCGGCATTCTCCCTGACTGCGTTGATACCGGCCACAAGGGCCGCAATATCCGGGAACTTGGGCGACACCGCCACTACCGTTCCATCATCGGCCTTCAACCGGAAACGGAACGATTGCTCCCCAGCTGCCAGAATTTCGAAAATGCCCGACATAAACCCTCTTTCCACCGCGGATGCGTCATTGCATCCCCTTCGATGACCACTGACTCTCGTGAAGTCCCTAAGAGAATATCGGCCATGGGAGTCTGCCAGAAGGCCTACCCATGGGTAATATTCAACCTTTTTCGGTAGACCTATATTGGAGTGCAAGGTGAACCTAGAGACCCCGCGAAGGCACATGGATAAGGTGAACCCCATGAACGATTCCAGCCCCGTAGCCACCACCGGTGTATTGTTGGCCGGCGGCGCAGGGACTCGCCTGGGACTCGGCCCCAAGGCGCTGCTGCCCTTCCGCGGCCGGACCTTGGTGGAAGTGCTCGCCAAGACATTGCTCGACGGCGGATGCCTCAAGGTAGTCGTAGTGCTCGGTGCCGGAGCCGAGCGGGTCCGTCGCGCTACGGAGCTGGACCAGTACCTCGTCGTCGACAACCCGGAGTGGGCGACCGGCATGGCCAGCTCGTTCCGCACCGGCATTGCGGCAGCTACACACGGCCACAATGTCATGGTGACTTTGGTGGACCAACCTGGGGTGACCCCCGCCGTCGTCGCCAGGCTGTTAGCAGCGCACCAAGCCGGCCGGGTGACCGCGGCGGGATACCCGGAAGCCGCCTTCGACGGTGGCCACACAACAAAGCTAAGGCGCGGCCACCCGTTGATCATCGACGTCGGCCTCCGCGCCGAGGTCGCGGAGTCCGCGGTCGGCGACGCCGGGGCACGCCGTTTCCTCAAGGCGCACCCCGGGCTGGTGGACGTCGTCGACTGCAGTGACCTCTCCGATGGAGCCGACGTGGACACGAAGGACAAACTGCACCTCCTCCGCGACTAGCCCCCCATCGCGGCCCGGCCACCCAACTAACTCGCAGTAGATGCCGTTATGAGGCTCGATAACGACATTAAATGCGAGTCAGTTGGGTAGGGGTGGAGGCGGCGGCGTCCTTCAGCGCCAGGTAGATCTTGTCCCGGGCGATGGGGAGCGCCACGAACCTCACCCCGGTGGCGTTCCGGATGGCGTTGGCCAGCGCGGGTGCCACGGGATTGAACGGGCTCTCGCTCATGGACTTCGCACCGAGCGGCCCCATCTGGTCGTTCGTTTTCGCGAAATAGACCTCGCTGCGTGGCACGTCCGCGAAAGAGGGGATGTGATATTGCCGCAGGATGTCGGTGGTGACCTTGCCTGCGTCGTTCACCCGGACTTCCTCATACAGCGCGACTCCCAGCGCCTGGGCGATTCCGCCTTCCACCTGGCCGCGGCATTGCCGTGGATTGACCACGACGCCGGCATCGGCCGCCTGGACGCTCTGCAGGATCCTCAGTTCCCCCGTGCCGGTGTTCACGGCCACCCGGAATCCGTGGACGTTGAAGGCGACCGAACGCGGAGTTCCGCCCCAACGCCCTTCGGTGGCGAGTTCCATGCCCTGCTGCTGTGCGGCGTCGTACACCTCGGTAAAGGGAACCACCCGCTCACCCCAACGCACCGCACTGTCCTCGAGCACGCAGTCCGCCTCCGGCACACCGGCGAACGCGGCCGCCACAGCCCGGATCCGGACCGCGAGCTCCTGCGCCGCGAGCAAGGTTGCCTGCCCGGCCACCACGGTTCCAGCGGAGCCGAATGCGCCGGTATCGTGCTCCACGAGGTCCGTGTCGGACTGGCGCACGGCCACGTTCGACGCCGTCGTGGCCAGGGCGGTCGCCGCCAGTTGGGCGTGGACCGTGGTGGTGCCGTTGCCGAACTCGGCGGTCCCGACGGCGGCGTCGAACGTACCGTCCGGCAGGAGCCTGAGGCGCGTGTGGGCGAAGTGGCCGCGGGGCGGAACCGTGTCGATCATGGACAGCGCGGACCCGACGCCCGTGACCCACCCCGGGCCGAAGTTGTCGAGGCCGGCATCCCGGTAGCGTTTCTCGCCCCGCTCGAGGGCATCCCGGACCAGAGCCACACACTGGTCCAGTCCGTAGCTCCCGTAGTAAACGTCCTCTTCCGGTTCCGGGTTCGTGGAGAGCATGTGGTCCCCCGGCCGGACCATGTTCTTGAGCCGGAAGTCCAAGGGGTCCATGCCGATTCCGACGGCGAGCTCGTCGATGGCTGATTCGATCGCGAAGATCATTTGGCTCAGTCCGTAGCCACGGAAGGCGCCGGCCGGGACTGTGTTGGTGTAGACGGCCTGCGCATCCACTTTCTTGTTGGCACATTTGTAGACGGCCAGGGACTCGCCGCAACCGTGGAACATCACTCCGGGCGCGTGGTTTCCGTACGCGCCGGTGTTGGTGACCACGTCCAGCTGCATCGCCGTCAGCTGGCCGTCATTGCTCGCCCCTGCTTTGACCTTGATAGTGAAGGGGTGGCGCGTGGTGGTGGAGGTGAATTGCTCGGTGCGGGTGAATTCCACCTGCACCGGCCGGCGCAGCTTGAGTGCCGCCATGGCTACGAGGTCCTCGGTGAGCACTTCCTGCTTGCCGCCGAACCCGCCTCCCACGCGGCCTGCCACCACGCGGATGCGGTCTTCGGGAAGGTCGAACACGCGGGCAAGTGTCCGCCGGACCAGGAACGGGACCTGGCTGGAGGAACGCACCATGAGCCGGTCCTCCCCTGGATTGTCGGAGGGCTCCACCCACGCGATGGAACAGTGCGTTTCCATCGCGACGTGCTGTACCCGCTGGGTCTGGTAGGTGTTCTCGTGGATGAAGTCGGCCGCAGCAAATCCGGCTTCGACGTTTCCCAGTTCGGAATGGACCTCCGCCACGACGTTGTTCTGCGGGCGGGAAATCCGGGCCGTTTCCCCGTCTTTCTCCCCGTGGATCGCGGGCGCACCAGGCAGCAACGCGTCCTGTGGCGAGAAGACAGCGTCAAGGAGTTCATATTCCACCCTGATGGCCCGGGCCCCGGCTTCCGCTGCGCCCACCGATTCGGCGACGACCGCGGCCACCCGCTGGCCGATGAAGCGCACTACGTTGTCGAGCACGCGGGTATCGTCGGGATCATCGGTGTAAAGCTCGTGCTGGGCGGTGGAGAACAACCGGCCCGGCGCGTCCTCATGCGTGAAAACCGCGACGACGCCGGGTACTTGGAGGGCCGCCGTGGTATCGATGGAGACAATCCGGGCATGCGCATGTGGCGAGCGCAGCAGCTTCAGGTGCAGCAGGCCTGGGAGCTGTTCTGCCGGGACGTCGAGGGTGTAGCGGGCGGTGCCGGTGACGACGGCGCGCCCCGCCGGGGCGGGAACGTTGTCGCCGAGCTGGCCCGACTTGGTTCCTGCGCCGGACTGCGACGCGGCGCCGCCGTCGGAGGTGTTGTGCCCGTCGCCGGCGTCACCGCACACTGCGTCCGCAATGGAGCGGTAACCCGTGCAGCGGCACAGGTTTCCCTTGAGGTTTCGGGGGAGGTTGGCTTTCTGTTCCTCGTCGAAGGTGGCGGCCGTCATCATCATGCCGGCCGTGCAGAAACCGCACTGGAAGCCCTGGTTATCGAGGAACTGCTCCTGCACGGGATGAAGCTCTTCCCCGTTCGAGAGCCCCTCGACGGTGGTGACCGAGTGCCCTTCGGCGCGGACGGCCGGGTAGATGCAACTGTGCACGGGTTTTCCGTCCACGTGGACGGTACAAGCGCCGCAGTCGCCGCCGTCGCACCCTTTCTTGACGCCGAAGTTGCCCTGTTCGCGCAGGAACGTCCGAAGGCACTGGCCCGGGCGTGGAGCGGCCTCGGTGGCTGTTCCGTTGATCTCGATTGCCATGCTCAGGCCTCCTTCTGTGCAGGTTGGGTGGATGGTTGCGGCGAGGTGGCGTGCGGCGGCCAGAAATCGCCCGAGACCGTGGGCGGTCCGGCCGGAACCGGATCAAGCAACTCCGTCCGGATCTCCTCCGCAAGGCGGAACGTCATGTCGCGGCGCCATTCCGGGAGCCCGTGGATGTCGTCGTGGTACAGCTCCGCAGGGATTGAATGCCCGACGGCGGCGGCCAGCCGCCCGGCGTCGGGAGCCTCCGCGGCGGCGAACCGCAGCTGCACGGGCCGTTTGGTCGCGGCGGTAACGGTGAGGACGAAGCTGCCGTCGGCGTCGAGCCTTCCGATCAGCAGCACCCCGGACCGCCCGAGGTTGCTGAGCGAGAGCCGGCGGAAGGCGACCTTCGCGGCCAAGGCCGCCGCCGGGAGCTGGATGCTGCGCAGGAGCTCGCCTGGAGCCAGGCAGTTTTTCCCGTCCCCGGTGACGAATTCGGCCACTGGAACGGTACGGCTGCTGCCGTGGCGTCCGAGGATGGCGGCCCTCGCATCCAGGCCGGCGCACAGCGAAATCATGGGCCCGGCGGGGAGTGATGTGCACACATTGCCGCCAACGGTGGACATGTTCCACACCTTGAACGAGGCTACGAAAGAGTCGCAGCACGGACGGAAAAGATCCAGTCCCGGCCAGTTCCGGCCAGCCACGGCGTCCGACACGGGCAGGGCGTAAAGCTCGGCGACGGTGCAGGTGGCGGCCAGTTCAATGCCTGCGTCGCCCACGGTGACGGCCGGCCAGCCTGCTTGCCCCAGATCGAGCAACCGTTTGAGGGGCTCTTCGCTGCCTACCGGGCTGCCGTAGGAGAACAGGACCGTGCCGCCGGCAAGCCAGGCGTCGCCCTCGCGCCACTGGCCTGGATCCGTGGTGGCAACCACGGACTCGATGGTGTTCATGTCCATGGGGTCACCTTGCTTTGTTCGGGGGTGTTGGTCTGATGGATCGGTCCTGCGCCGTCCTTGAGCGAACCCACGGCGGAGGCCGGGCGCGGCGCGCGGGACGCGAGGATTTCGGCGGTAATGGACACGGCCACTTCCGCGGGAGTCACTGCGCCGAGATCCAATCCGATCGGCGAATGCAGGCGTTCGAGGGCATCTGTCGGGATGCCGCAGGCAAGCAGTCCATCGATCCGCTGCCGGTGGCTGCGCCTGGAACCCATGGCTCCCACATAGGCGAGATCCAGATCGAGGGCTGTTTCCAGCAGGGGGATATCGAATTTCGGATCGTGGGTCAGCACGCACACGACCGTGCGGGAATCGATCCGGCCGGCGGCTGCTTCCGCGGCAAGGTAGCGGTGCGGCCAGGCCGTGACGAGGTGGTCGGCGGCGAGGAAACGGCCCTGGCTCGAAAAAGCGGACCGCGCATCGCACAGAGTGACCTCGTAGCCCAGGAGTTTCCCGGCGGGGAGCAAGGCCGCGCCGAAGTCGTTGGCGCCAAAGATCAGCATGCGGGCCGCGGGCAAGCGGGTTTCCACGAACAGGGTGATGGGTTCGGCTTCCGGCACGGAACCTCCGCAGCCTTCGGCCGGGGCGAGCCGCACCAGGCCAGCACGGCCTCCATGCAGAAGCGGTTCAAGCTGGGCCGCGGCCGCGCGGATCACGGCGTCATCCCCGCCGAGAAGGTCTGAAAGTTCCCGCGAACCGGCGGCGGAAAATCGCGCCGGACCAGGAACGACGACGGCGCCTCCCGCAGCGTCAAGCCGGCGGATGAGCGCCAGGGAAGAGCCTCCTGAAGAGGCATTCAACAAGGCCGGGTCCAGGCCGGCTGGCCCGGTCGGCTGGATGTGGACTTCCAACTCGCCGCCACACGTGAGCCCGACGGCGAACGCGTCCTCGGCGCTGTAGCCGAACGACTCGAGGCGGCTGCCGCCGTCGTGCATTGCTTGAAGGGCAGCCTCCACCACGGCGCCTTCCACGCAGCCCCCGGAGAGGCTGCCAAGGACATCGCCGTGTTCGGAAACCAGCATGGACGTGCCGAGGGGCCGGGGGACCGAGCCTCCCGCGGCCACGATGGTGGCAACGGCGCATCGCTGCCCGGAGACCGCGGGCCGCCATGTGCCCAGCGAGGGCATCAATTCCAGCATGGCAACACCTCCTTTACCGAGGTCCCGGACCGGAAACCCGCCCGGGGCAGTGTGCGATCTTGCCTCATATTCTCATTCCTTGCGTCTGTACAGGAGAGCTTCGGGTAAACAGGCGACCCGTTGCGTGAAGAGGACCGGGGCGGGCCTCTCATTTCCCACCCCGGTCCTTAGCGGAGCGGCCGCACCTCACCGCCGCCCGCCGTCGTCGTCCGCATGATGCGGTTGGTGACGATCGGCGGACGCCTATTCATTGCGGTGATTTGCGGCCGGACCGCCGTCTCAACGGCCGGCTACGCTCCCATCAGCGCGCTGATCGGCCCGCGGGCGAAGTAGACCAAGAAGCCGACGGTCACCACCCACATGAGCGGATGGACCTTCCTGCCCTTCCCGGAAGCCGCGTGGATCACGGCCCAGGAGATGAATCCGACGCCGATACCGTTGGCGATGGAGTAGGTCAGCGGCATGGTGACGATGGTGAGGAAAGCGGGCAGGGCCACGGAGAATTTGGAGAACTTGATCTCGCGGATCTGCGCCATCATCATGGCGCCCACCACCACCAGGGCCGCGGCTGCGACCTCGAGCGGAACCACGCTGGTGAGCGGGGTCAGGAACATCGAACCCAGGAACAACAGCCCGGTGACTACCGACGCCAGGCCGGTGCGGGCGCCTTCGCCAATCCCGGCAGCGGAGTCGATGTACACGGTGTTGGACGAGCCCGACGTCGCGCCGCCGGCTACCGCGCCCAGGCCTTCGACGATGAAGGCCGACTTGAGCTTGGGGAAGGTTCCGTCCTTGTAGGCCACGCCGGCGCTCTTGGCGAGGCCGGTCATGGTTCCCATTGCGTCGAAGAAGTTGGTGAACACCAGGGTGAACACCAGCATCGTGGCGGCCAGGCCGCCGATCCGCGAGAACGAACCGAAGAGGTCGAAGTGGCCCACCAAGCTGAAGTCCGGGGCCGAAACCAACTGGCCGGACAGCACCGGAGTGTTGAGGTGCCAGCCACCGGGATTGGCTGCGCTGCCAGGCCCGATGTGCATGACGGCCTCGACGACGGCGGCGAGGACCGTGGTGGCGACGATTCCGATCAGGAGGCCGCCCTGGATCTTACGGGCCACAAGGATTCCCATGACCAGCAGACCGACAATGAAAACAAGGGTTGGTATTGAGGTGATGGAACCATCGTTGCCGAGCTGAACCGGCGGTCCGCCTTTGGTGGCGCGGACGAAGCCGGAATCGACGAAGCCGATGAAGGCGATGAACAGGCCGATGCCAACGGTGATGGCGGCCTTGAGTTCCTTGGGGACGGCCTTGAAGATCGCGGTCCGGGCACCTGTGACGCCGAACAGGACAATCAGGATGCCGTTGATGACCACCAGGCCCATGGCTTCCGGCCAAGTGACCTCATGGATCACGGCTACTGCCAGGAACGAGTTGATTCCCAGGCCCGCGGCGAGCCCGAACGGCAGGTTCGCGATCAGGCCGAAGAGGACCGTCATGACACCGGCGGTCAGGCCGGTGACTGCCCCCACTTGCGCCGCGGATAACCATCCGCCGGCCACATCCGTGGGTGCGTTCTGGGCTGAGAATCCGCCGAGGATCAGTGGGTTGAGGATAACGATGTAGGCCATCGTGAAGAACGTGACGATGCCGCCGCGGAATTCGCGGGCCAGCGTGGAGCCACGCTTGGTGATCTGGAAGAAACGATCCAGGAAGGAGTTCGACGCGGGGGGCCTGGGGCTGCTGCCCCGCTGTGCCAGTCCGGTTGCCGTGTGCTTTTCGCGTGCCTCTGTCTGCCCTGCGCCGGAAGGCGCAGCCTGCTTTTCAGTTGCCGTTCGCATTTCTGCGGGGTCCAGGATTGTCATTTCAGCCACCGGGCCCTAGTAGTCAATCCTGGAGTCAAGCGTGTTCCAGGTGTTGAAGGGTTCCAGGATGGCCGGGGCCTGGGGGTCGCCCAGTTCCAGCTTGGTGACCGGCATGAGCGTGTCCCGGTCCTCGTTCTCGAAGTATTCGTAGAAGACGGCGTCGTCGAAGCCGACGGAAGCGGCGTCGTGCCGGTCTGCTGCGAAGACCACCTTTCCGATGCGGGCCCAGAGCGCCGAGGCCAGGCACATGGGGCATGGCTCGCAGCTCGTGTAGAGGGTTGCCCCGCTGAGATCGAAGGTGCCGAGTTCGCGGCACGCATTGCGGATGGCGGTGACCTCGGCGTGGGCCGTGGGGTCGTTGGTAGCGGTGACCCGGTTGACGCCTTCGAAGGCGCGGCCATCCGCGGTGACAATGACGGCGCCGAACGGCCCGCCGCTGTTGAGGACATTGGCTGTTGCCAGCTCAATGGAAGTGGCCAAGAAATGTTCGGCCGTGACGGTGGTACTCATGTGCGACTTCCTTAGTGCTGAGGAAGCCTGTAACCAGGGAGGCATCTGAACATGACAGACCAGTGCTGCGATTACCAGGCTTCAGCATGTGCTTTTGAAGGTTTCGCCTGGTAGATAGCTTCCCGGAGTCCGGGTGCCCGCCTTTGGCAAATTGAGATTAGCACCGGTGGTGTGAGCCGCGCCATAGTTTCTGGAAAAAAAGTTTCAACATGTGAAATTCATGCTTGGTGCCCGGCAGGGGAGCGTTTCGCCGCCGGTCACATTGACGCACTTCGGGGAGCCACCTACGCTGGGTGCCACCGGCAGGGTTGACCTCCGGAACCTGGATCAGCAGACAGGAACCACTGAGCTGGAACGCAACTACGCCGACCAGACAAGGATCCCCGTGTCCCAGACATCCGATTTCCAGCCAGCAGCCCCGGCAACGGATCCAAGCTCTTCCCGGCTCTGGATCAAGAATCCCCTCGCAGTGTTCACCGCCAACGGCCTCGACGCCCGCGGCGGCATCGTGGTCAGCGATGGGAAAATCGCCGAGCTCGTCCCCGCAGGAAGGCGTCCTTCAGCGCCGTGTCATGAAACGTTCGACGCCGGCAGCCACGTCCTGCTTCCCGGGCTCATCAACACGCACCACCACTTCTACCAAACCCTCACGCGAGCCTGGGGCCCGGTGGCCAACGCTCCCCTGTTCCCCTGGCTGCAGAACCTGTATCCCGTATGGGCGCGGTTGACGCCGGACAGCCTCGAGCTTGCCGTGAAGGTAGCGCTCGCGGAACTCCTGCTTTCCGGCTGCACCACGGCAGCCGACCACCACTACCTCTTCCCCGCGGGA
Organism: Arthrobacter sp. FW306-1B-F12A; assembly: GCF_058781865.1. Classification (NCBI taxonomy): domain Bacteria; kingdom Bacillati; phylum Actinomycetota; class Actinomycetes; order Micrococcales; family Micrococcaceae; genus Arthrobacter; species Arthrobacter sp. FW306-1B-F12A. The sequence goes on along the minus strand of NZ_JBYSXD010000011.1, from coordinate 95,540 downwards.
CTTGAGGACGCGATCGACGTCGAGGTCGGCGTCGTGCGTGAACTCGGCATGCGCGCGACCCTCACCCGCGGGTCCATGACGCTCGGCGAGGACGACGGCGGCCTGCCGCCGCGTTCCACCGTGCAGCGTCCCGAGGTGATCCTCGCGGACAGCGAACGGCTGATCGGGAAGTATCACGAGCGCGGAGACGGAGCGGTTATCCAGATCGCCTTGGCCCCTTGCTCGCCGTTCTCCGTGACCAGGGAAATCATGGCCGAGAGCGCCGCCATGGCCGAACGGTTGGATGTCCGGCTCCACACGCACCTCGCGGAAACCATCGACGAGGAAGACTTCTGCCGCGAGATGTTCGGGCTGCGCACCGTCGACTATCTGGACAGCGTCGGCTGGCTCGGAAAGCGCACCTGGCTGGGCCACGGCATCCATTTCGACGACGACGAGATCGCCCGGCTGGGTGCCGCGGGCACCGCCGTCGCGCATTGCCCGACGTCGAACATGCGGCTCGCGTCGGGCACCGCACGGGTGCTGGAACTTGAGGCCGCCGGCGTGCCGGTGGGGCTGGGAGTGGACGGTTCGGCGTCGAACGATGCCTCCAACATGATCCTCGAAGCGAGGCAGGCGTTGTACCTGCAGCGGCTGCGCTACGGCGCGGACGTCCCGGTGGAGCGCGCCCTCGGTTGGGCCACGCGGGGGTCCGCTGCAGCGCTGGGCCGCACGGACATCGGGCAGATCGCTCCCGGCATGCAGGCCGACCTGGCCTTGTTCACGCTCGACGGGCTGCGCTTCTCCGGCAGCCACGATCCCGTCGCGGCGTTGTTGCTCTGCGCGGCGGACCGCGCCGACCGCGTCATGGTGGCCGGTAAATGGCGCGTTGTGGACGGGCAAATTCCCGGCCTGGACATCCCGGAACTTATTGCCAAACATTCAGCCGCCGCACAGAAAATCATCAGGGGTTAGGAGTAGCCTCTCGATTAGGTCGTAGATCAGGAGGCACATCATGACCGTCCCCCAGCACAACACGCCGACTCCTCCAGGTTGGTACCCGGACCCCTCGGGCTCCGGGCAACTACGGTGGTGGGACGGTAACGCCTGGACCGGGAACGCGTGGAACCCGCCGGCCCAGGCCGGCGCGGGTCAGGCCGGCGCGGGTCAGGCCGGCCCAGGTCAGCCCGGCGCGGCGTGGCCCGGCGCAGGCCAGGCTGGCGGGGGTGAGGCCGGCCCAGGTCAGCCCGGCGCGGCGTGGCCCGCGGCCGCAAGGCCCGGGCAATACGGGGGGCCTCCGCAATACGCGGGATCGGTCCAGCCCGCGCCGCGCCCGGAAATCAGCAGGGGGACGCCGGTCTACAATCCGTTCATCTGGCTCGTCACCCTGCTGCCGGTGATCACCCTGATCATCCTGTTGCTCTGGAACCCGGTCTTCCACCTGCGGTATGTCGGCGCTCGGCGCGTACCCACCCTCGATCCCAGCGCGTTCAGCGTTCCCTATTTCCTGCTGGTCATTTCAGGCTGGCTCATCTACGGGGTCAGCGTCCTCTTGTCCTACCTCGACTGGCAAAAGTTGCAAAGGGACAGGGTGGTCCGCCCCTTCCATTGGGCATGGGCCTTCCTCGGCGCCGGAGTCTACGTCGTGGGCCGTTCAGTGATCGTCCACAAGGTCGCCCCGCAGCGCGGACTCGCGCCGGTTTGGGCACTGATTGGCCTGACTGCCGTGAGCCTGATCCTGGTGTCCGTCAAAGCGAGCATGATCATTTCGACGATCGCCAAGGCTTTGCCAATGTAGCTTCGCCGGACAGATATTTGTCCGCGACGCTACTTGTCGGTCAACCCGAAGCGGCGGGCGGCACCTCCCCAGGTGCCCCCCCCCCGGGCCCCCCCGCCTTTTTGGCTCTGTTGCGCAGAGTCCCTCATCCCCAGGGGCAGGAGCCCTAGGAACGCTGCCGGCCGAACACCGGAAGGGCACGCAACCAACGGGAGAAAGTCCCGGGCGTGCGGTCACAGTCGGCCGGAATGTAGAAGTCGGGATCCGTGGCGCCGAACGGCAGGTACAGTTCCTGGCCGGGCGCCGGGAATTCCACGACGTTGTTCTTATCCTGCGAGTCCATCTGTCCTCCTATTTCATGCGCTCAAGTTCTCCATGGCGATGCGGTTGAAGCTCTTCGCTACTTTCCACATCTTGGAAATCATTTTTTGTTATATGGAAATGGTAGAGGGGATTCCCGAACCGCGTCAAGGGGTGTCCGCGGGGCCGCGCCCCTGCCGCCAACCGCCGTCGGTCACATTCGGAAAGTAGATAACGATTCTCCAGAAGTGATGTACACCACTGGCAAAGGTGGGCTACGCTTTCTTCAATTCGTGGCGCAGGTCACGTAACCTGGGAGCAGCAGGCAGGGTCGTAATGAGCTGGCATCAACGGATGCCGGCTCTTTTTTGTTGGGTCGGCTCCACCAGAAACGCGTACGAAACACGCGCTTAATTTCATTGGTGGACCTTAGGGGTTCCACCTCACAGAAGTTGGGATATGACCATGAGCAACAAGATCGTCCTCGGCGACAACCAGTACGGCAAGGCTGAAGTCCGCGTCGTCAAAGTCACCCGCGACACCGACCGCCACCAGATCGAAGACCTGAACGTCACCTCGCAATTGCGTGGCGACTTCCAGGCTGCGCACCTCCAAGGCGACAACGCACACGTCGTCGCCACGGACACCCAGAAGAACACCATCTACGCCTTTGCCCGCGACGGCATCGGCTCCCCCGAAGCCTTCCTCCTGCGCTTGAGCGAACACTTCACCTCGGGCTTTGAGTGGGTCACGGGCGGCCGTTGGGAAGCCGAGGCCTACGCCTGGGAGCGCATCCAGGCACACGGCTCCGAACACGACCACAGCTTTGTCCGCAAGGGGCAGGAAGTCCGCACCGCCGTCGTGGTCCGCGAAGGCAACACAACGCACGTCATCTCGGGCCTCAAGGACCTGACCGTCCTCAAGACCACGCAGTCCGGCTTCGTCGGCTACCCCCGCGACCGGTACACCACGCTGCCCGAGACCACGGACCGCATCCTCGCCACCGACGTCTCGGCACGCTGGCGCTACAACACCGGGCTCGACGCTGCCGGAACCGACTTCAACAAGAGCTACGAGGACATCAAGGCCCTGCTCTTGGAAGGCTTCACGGAGAACTACTCCCACGCCCTGCAGCAGACCCTGTTCGACATGGGCAAGAAGGTCCTCGAGGCCCACAGCGAAGTGGACGAGATCAAGTTCTCGATGCCCAACAAGCACCACTTCCTGGTGGACCTCAGCCCGTTCGGCCTCGACAACCCCAACGAGGTCTTCTTCGCCGCCGACCGCCCGTACGGTTTGATCGAAGCCACGGTCCAGCGCGATAACACCACACCGGCCCCGGCTGCGTGGAACGGCATCGCCGGCTTCTGCTAAGCCTCTAAACAGCCGCCCAACTGACTCGCATCAAATGCGAGTCAGTTGGGCGGCCGTACCCAAAACCACCTTGTTAGCCAGACAACGTTAGCCAGACAAAGACGTCTGCCATGAACCAAGAAAGTCTGCCATGAACACCAAGAAGAAAACCCGCCCCGCAGGGTCCGGGCCAGCCCGCCCGGAGGACCAGCGCCTCTCGATCGGGAGCACGTTCGCCTACGGCTTCCAGCACGTCTTGACCATGTACGGCGGCATCATCGCCCCGCCGCTCATCATCGGAGCCGCCGCGGGCATGTCCTCGCAGGACATCGGCCTCCTGATCGCGGCCTGCTTGTTTGTCGGCGGCCTCGCCACCATTCTTCAGACCATCGGCATCCCGTTCTTCGGATCGCAGCTGCCGCTGGTCCAGGGCGTGTCCTTCGCCGGCGTTTCCACCATGGTGGCGATCGTCCACGGGGGCGGCGGGATCCAGGCGGTGTTCGGCTCAGTCATTGTGGCGTCCTTGATCGGCCTGGCGATCACTCCCCTCTTCTCCAAGATCATCAAATTCTTCCCGCCTGTGGTCACGGGTACCGTCATCACGACAATCGGACTGACCCTCATGCCCGTCGCAGCGAACTGGGCCATGGGCGGCAACAGCGCGGCACCCAACTACGGCAGCATGGCGAACATCGGACTCGCCGCGGCCACGATGGGAATCGTCCTGCTCCTGAGCAAGATCGGCAACGCGGCCATCTCCCGCCTGTCCATCCTCCTTGCCATGGCTATCGGGACCGTCATCGCCCTCGCCACGGGCATGGCAGATTTCTCCAAGGTCGGCCAGGGTCCGATCGTTGCCTTCCCCACTCCGTTCGCCTTCGGTGCTCCCACCTTCGAAATCGCGTCCATCGTTTCGATGCTGATCGTCATCCTGGTCACCCTGACCGAGACCTCGGCGGACATCATCGCAGTTGGCGAAATCGTGGGCACCAAGGTCGACTCCAAGCGCATTGGAAACGGACTACGCGCGGACATGCTCTCAAGCGCCGTCTCACCCCTCTTCAACTCCTTCACCCAGAGCGCCTTCGCCCAGAACGTCGGCCTCGTGGCCATCACCGGCATCAAGAGCCGCTTCGTGGTCAGCGCCGGCGGACTCATCCTGGTGGTCCTCGGCGTGCTGCCGGTCCTCGGGCGAGTAGTCGCAGCGGTTCCGACGCCCGTCCTGGGCGGCGCCGGCGTCGTACTCTTTGGAACCGTGGCCGCAAGCGGCATTCGCACGCTCTCCAAGGTGGAGTACCGCAACAACATGAACCTGATCATCGTGGCGGCATCCATCGGCTTCGGCATGATCCCGATCGCCGCCCCGAAGTTCTACGACCAGTTCCCGTCCTGGTTCTCCACGATCTTCCACTCGGGCATCAGCTCGGCCGCCATCATGGCCATCCTGCTGAACGTGCTCTTCAACCACTTCAAGGCCGGCAACTCGGACAACCAGTCCGTGTTCGTCGCAGGCACGGGACGCGTGGTCACCGAATCGGACATTGCGTGCCTTGCGAACGGCGACCGTTTCGAGAACGGCAAACTGATCGACGCCGAGGGCAAGGAAGTGCCACTCACGTCGTCCACCGCCGTCGAGCACTGACGGTTCTAAAGCGCCTTTCTGCGCCGAACTGGCAGGTGTTGCCCCTCTTCCTCAAGAAGGGCAACACCTGCCATTTCGCGCTAGTTACGGGTCCGCGTGAGACGGTTGTTTCATGAGGATCGATGAGCGAATCGAACAACACTACTCGGAGCTTGGGCCGCAGGAGCAAAAGGCCGCGGATACCCTGCTGGACCGCTTGGGCGACCTTGCGGTCTACAACGCGGCCGAGCTCGCCCAGCTAAGCGGCGTTTCCAAGGCCACCATGAGCAGGCTCTTCCGCCGCCTGGGATTCGCCGATTTCAACGAGGTCAAGGACCACACCCGGAGCCTGAGGTCCAGCGGAGTGCCGCTCGCCAGGCAGGAGGCCGACGGCGGGATCCCCCTGCATTTGGCACAGGAGCAGCAGAACCTGGACCGCCTTTTCGATACGCTCGACGACGATCGCCTCCTCAAGGTGGCACAACAACTGGCTGAGGCCCGGAATGTCCTTCTGATCAGTTTCCGCAACAGTTTCCCTGTCGCCCTCCATTTCCGGCAGCAGCTTCTCCAGTGCCGTTCGTCGGTGGCTCTGGCCCCTCAGCCGGGCCAAAGCGTGGGCGAGGAGCTCGCCGGACTGGACGGGAACGACGTCGTGGTTCTGCTTGGATTCCGGCGCAGGCCCGACCGTTTCGACCGTGTCCTGAAGGCCGCTACCGCCACCGGCGCGAGCACCATCTTGATCGGAGACCCGAGCGCGCGCTGGCTGGCGGCCGACGCCTCCGTCTGGATCGAATGCCCTGTGGAGGGCAGCGCCGCCTTTGACAGCTATGCGTCGGCCATGAGCCTCGTGAGCGTCCTCGCGAACGGCGTGTTGGCGGCGAAGGGCCGTTCAGGAAGGGATCGCGTCCGGGAAATCACCGGGCTGTTCGACTCACTGGAAGAGATCGAGCGACGGTAGTCCGAAGGCGGCCGTGCTCGGCTCGCTCGCCGGGCCCGGCGCCAAGCGTAAAGAAGAGTTAGCGGTCCGGAAACTGAACTGAAACATCTGTTCCATTGAATTGAACCAGTGAAACGACTGCCCCGGTCGTGGAAAACCCTGATTCGAGGAACCGATGGCCGAAGCACAACTCGCCCCAGAGAAGACCGGCACCCTTCTTGGCCACCCGATTGATGAAGCCGCCGCACGCCGTGACCCGCGGCTCAGCAACGAAGACCTGGTGCCCCTGAACAACCAGCGCTGGAGCAGCTACAACCTGTTCGCGTTCTGGATGTCGGACGTCCATAGCATCGGCGGCTATGTGACGGCGGGCAGCCTTTTTGCCCTCGGCCTGGCGAGCTGGCAAGTGTTGGTGGCCCTGCTGGTGGGCATCGTGATTGTCCAGGTGTTTTGCAACCTCGTGGCGAAGCCCAGTCAGAAGACCGGCGTCCCCTACCCCGTGATCAACCGGGCCGTCTTCGGCGTCAAAGGTGCCAACATCCCGGCCATCATCCGCGGTCTCATCGCTGTCGCCTGGTACGGAGTGCAGACTTTCCTGGCCTCCGAAGCCCTGGTGATCGTGTTCCTGAAGTTCTTCCCGGCCATGAAGCCGTTGTACGACGTCCATCAGTACGGCTTCCTTGGCCTTTCTGCCCTGGGTTGGATTTGCTACGGAATCCTCTGGGTAGCCCAGGCCGCGTTGTTCTGGAACGGAATGGAAAGCATCCGCAAATTCATCGACTTCGCCGGACCGGCCGTCTACGTTGTCATGTTGGTTCTTGCGATCTACTTGGTATCCAAGGCCGGCGTCAGCAACATCAGCCTCAACCTCTCCGCCGGCGAACCGCTCGACTTCGCTGCGTCCATCCCGGTCATGATCTCCGCGATCGCCTTGGTGGTGTCGTATTTCTCCGGCCCCATGCTCAACTTCGGCGACTTCGCGCGTTACGGCAAGAGCTTCAAGGCCGTCAAGAAGGGCAATCTCCTGGGCTTGCCCGTCAACTTCCTGTTCTTCTCGCTGCTCACGGTCATCACGGCGTCGGCCACCACCCCGGTCTTTGGGCACCTCATCACGGACCCGGTCAAGACCGTGCAGGAAATCGATTCGGTGTTCGCCGTGCTGCTCGGCGGATTGACCTTTGTCATCGCGACCGTGGGCATCAATATCGTGGCCAACTTCATCTCGCCGGCGTTCGACTTCTCCAACGTGAGCCCGCAGAAAATCAGTTGGCGCATGGGCGGCATGATCGCCGCCGTCGGATCCGTCATCCTCACCCCGTGGAACTGGTACTCGAACGACGACGCCATCCACTACACGCTCGGCGTTCTGGGGGCGCTCATCGGCCCGCTCTTCGGCATCCTCATCGCCGGCTACTACCTCGTGGGAAAGCAGAAGGTGTGGGTTGAGGACATGTACACGATGAAGCCAAGCGGCAAGTACTGGTTCCGCAACGGCTACAACCCCAACGCGGTCAAGTCAGTGGCCATCAGCGGCGTAGTGTCGATCGCCTCGGTCCTGATTCCCAAAGCGCTCCTTGACTCCGGAGCCACCACAGTCAACGCAACTTGGATCGGCAACTACAGCTGGTTCCTCGGTTGTGCCTTGGGCCTGCTGACCTTCTGGTACTTCGAAAAGCGATCCCCCATGATCAACCTGGAGCCTAACGGCGTCGAAGTGAACGACGGCGCCCTCGCCTGAGCGCCCGCCGTCATCAAACAGAAACCGCCGGACGCTCGCTCACTTATAGGGCCAAATTCCAGGACGCTCGCTCACCCCGTGAGCGAGCGTCCGCCCGAAACCCGACATAGGTGAGCGAGCGTCCGCCAAAAACCCGACATAGGTGAGCGAGCGTCCGGGACGGTTAGTTCTGGTTCAGCTCGGCCGAGATCGCGAGCGCGGCTTCGCGCAGGAGCGGCACGGCGCGGTCGGCGAAGTGCTGGTCCACGCGGGACACCGGTCCGGAAACCGAAATAGCCGTGGGCGTCGGAGCGTTGGGCACAGCCATCGCGAAGCAACGGACGCCGATCTCCTGCTCTTCCTCGTCGATCGAGTAGCCGCGTTCGCGGATCCGGTTCAAATCGGCGAGCAGGGAATCGATGTCCCCGATGCTCTTGGCCGTGGGAGTCGGCATGCCCGTGCGGGCCACGATCCCGCGGACCACTTCGTCGTCCAACTGGGCCAGGATGGCCTTGCCGACGCCGGTGTCGTGCGTATGGGCGCGGCGGCCCACCTCGGTGAACATGCGCATGGAGTGCAGGGACGGAACCTGGGCAACGTAGATGACCATGTCGGAATCCAGCACGGCCATGTTGGACGTTTCGCCGAGCCGGTCCACGAGGGACTTCAGCTGGGGGCGGGCCAGTGCTCCGAGTTGCTTGTTGGCGCCTTCGCCAAGCCGGATGAGCCGGGGGCCCAGCGCGTAGCGACGATTGGGCAGTTGCCGGATGTAGCCGAGGGACACCAAAGTGCGCAGCAGGCGGTGGATGGTGGGGAGCGGCAGGTCTGTCGACGACGATAGTTCGCTCAACGTGACGTCTCCGCCGGCGTCGGTGATGAGTTCCAGCAGTTCGAAGACGCGCTCGACGGACTGCACGCCTCCCGAGGGCTTTTCAGCCATTCCGTTGTCTCCTATGGCTCGGAATCCGACAACTCTTATCCGCATCGTGAAAAGAATTGCTTAGAACACTCAAGATACAGCACGCGACGCCGGAATGCTTGCCTGCCGATCAGGGCTTGTGTTTCCACTTTGTAGATAATAATATCCATAATACGAAAACATTCGGTTTGAGCGGAGGCCCGCTATGGGCCTGTACGAGGAGGAAATTCAATGGCGAACCCGAGCCCCGGAAATTCGATCACCCTGCGCGTCGCCGCGCCGTCGAGCTTCACTGCCACGAGCGAGCTGGCCGCTGCGGTCGCCGCTGCCGGTGCGGCCGTCACCGCGCTGGATGTGACCGAGTCGCACCACGACACCCTGGTTGTTGACGTCACCTGCAACACCACGGACGAAGACCACGCCAACCGCGTCAAGGACGCCCTCAACGCGCTCGACGGCGTCACGGTCCAGCACGTCTCGGACCGCACCTTCCTCATGCACCTGGGCGGCAAGCTCGAGGTCGTCCCGAAGGTGGCCCTGCGCAACCGCGACGACCTTTCGCGCGCCTACACTCCCGGCGTCGCTCGCGTTTGCCTCGCCATCGCCGAGGACCCGGCAGCTGCCCGCAACCTGACGGTCAAGCGGAACACCATCGCCGTCCTCACCGACGGTTCGGCCGTCCTTGGCTTGGGCAACATCGGCCCGGCCGCGGCACTGCCTGTCATGGAAGGCAAGGCCGCGCTGTTCAAGCAGTTCGCCAACGTCGACGCCTGGCCGGTCTGCCTGGACACCCAGGACACTGAAGAAATCATCATGATCGCCAAGGCCATGGCTCCGGTCTACGGCGGCATCAACCTTGAAGACATCGCCGCCCCGCGCTGCTTCGAAATCGAGAAGCGGCTCCGCGACGAGCTGGACATCCCCGTCTTCCACGACGACCAGCACGGAACGGCAATTGTCACCCTCGCGGCCCTCGTCAACGCGTTGCGCGTGGTGGACAAGAAGCTGTCCGAGGTCAAGATCGTTGTCTCCGGCGTCGGCGCTGCCGGCTCTGCGATCATCCAGCTCCTCAAGGCGCAGGGTGCGCAGCACATCGTCGCCGCCGGCCGCTCCGGCGCCATCCACTCGGGCGAAAAGTACGACGACGAGCACCGTTCCTGGATCGCCGCGAACACCAACGAGGCCGGATTCTCCGGCACGCTGCACGAAGCCCTCAAGGGTGCTGACGTTTTCATCGGCGTCAGCGCTCCGCACGTGATCGGCGAAGAGCAGGTCGCCTCGATGGCCGAGGACGCGATCGTGTTCGCCATGGCCAACCCCACCCCCGAAATCGACCCGGTGATCGCGTCCAAGCACGCAGCGGTGGTGGCCACCGGCCGGAGCGACTTCCCCAACCAGATCAACAACGTGCTGGCCTTCCCGGGCTTCTTCCGCGGACTGCTCGACGCCGGAGCATCGGACATCATCCCGGAAATGCTCGTGGCCGCGGCAGAGGCTATCGCCAACCGGGTCGCAGATGATGAACTGAATGCGAGCTACATTATCCCCAGCGTCTTCGACCCCCACGTTGCAGCCGACGTCGCCGCAGCCGTAGCAAATGCAGCAAACGCAGCAAACGCGCGGAAGCAGCAAACGCAGGCCGCTCGCGCTCTCTAGGAAAGGACCACCCCATGGCTCTCACAGTCACAGACCCCCGGCCGATCGAACGAGCCGAGGAGATCCTGACTCCCAAGGCGTTGGCCTTCGTGGAGGAACTGCACCGCCGTTTCGCGGGCACCCGCACCGAGCTCCTCGCGGCCCGCGTCGCCAAGCGCGAAGAAGTGGCCCGCACCGGCCGCCTCGACTTCCTGCCGGAAACCCAGGACATCCGCGACGGCGACTGGAAGGTCGCCGAAGCACCCGTGGCCCTGCAGGACCGCCGGGTCGAGATGACCGGCCCGGCCTCCCCGGCCAAGATGGCCATCAATGCCCTGAACTCCGGCGCCAAGGTATGGCTCGCCGACCTCGAGGACGCCAGCACCCCGACGTGGGCGAACGTCATCGACGCCATCCTGAACCTCCGCGACGCAGCCCAGGGCACCCTGAGCTACACCTCCCCGGAGGGCAAGGAATACCGGCTCCGCACGGACGCGCCGCTCGCCGTCGTCGTCGCCCGCCCCCGCGGCTGGCACATGGACGAACGGCACCTGCTGCTCGACGGCGAACCCACCGTGGGCGCGCTGGTGGACTTCGGCCTGCACTTCTTCCACGTGGCCAAGCAGCTCCTGCTCAACGGCCACGGCCCGTACTACTACCTGCCCAAGATGGAAAGCCACCTCGAGGCCCGGCTGTGGAACGACATCTTCGTCTTCGCCCAGGACTACCTCGGCATCCCGCAGGGCAGCGTCCGCGCCACCATGCTGATCGAAACCATTCCGGCCGCGTTCGAAATGGACGAGTTCCTCTACGAACTGCGCGACCACGCGTCCGGCCTGAACGCCGGCCGTTGGGACTACCTGTTCAGCATCGTGAAGTACTTCCGCGACGCCGGCGAGTCCTTCATCCTGCCGGACCGCGCGTCCGTGGTCATGACGGCCCCGTTCATGCGCGCCTATACGGAACTGCTGGTCAAGACCTGCCACAAGCGCGGCGCCTTCGCCATGGGCGGCATGGCTGCCGTCATCCCGAACCGCCGCGAACCCGAAGTCACAGCCCAGGCCTTCGAGAAGGTCCGCGCGGACAAGACCCGCGAGGCGAACGACGGTTTCGATGGTTCCTGGGTGGCCCACCCGGACCTCGTCTCCACGTGCCGCGAAGTGTTCGACTCCGTGCTCGGCGACAAGCCGAACCAGCTGGACAAGCAGCGCCCGGAGGTCTCCGTGACCGCCGATCAGCTGCTGGACATCTCCTCCGCCGGTGGCCACGTGACCGAGGCCGGGCTTCGCTTGAACCTCTACGTCGCCGTCGCGTACACCGCGGTGTGGCTTTCGGGCAGCGGCGCCGTTGCCATCCACAACCTCATGGAAGACGCCGCCACGGCGGAAATCTCCCGTTCCCAGGTGTGGCAGCAGATCCGCAACAAGTCGGTCCTGGCCGACACCGGCAACACGGTCACCCGTGAGCTGGTCACCCGGATCCTCGGCGAAGAGACCGACCGCTTGCGCAGCGAGGTCGACGCCGAGTCCTTCGAGAAGTTCTACGAGCCGGCGAGCCGCCTGATCGCGGACATCTGTCTCTCCGAGGACTACACGGACTTCCTCACCACTCCCGCCTACGAGCTGGTGTAGGAATGGCCGCATCCTCCTTCTCTGCGGCCGATTTCGCCGCCATCGACTCCCAACTTGCCGCCACCGACCAGCTGCTGGAGCGCAATTACCCCGGCGACGACGGCACCCGCCAGCCCGTGCACACGGTGTACGTCCCGGCGGACCGTTTCACGCCGTCGCTCTCCGCGGAATGGGGCGCCCAGGCGATCACGACGGCGGAGGCCCACGGCGGTCTCGAAAGGCTCGGTACGTTGCTGGGCCAGGAGCCCGAACTGGCTGCCGCCGTCGCCACCCGTGTGGCTGCCAAGTTGCGCAGTGAACCGATCGAGGACTTGCGCCTCGACTTCGAGGACGGCTACGGCGACCGGGGCGACGAAGCAGAAGACGTCGCGGCCGTAGCGGCTGCCCAGGCTGTCAGCGAAGCCGTTGCCGCGGGGTCCGCGCCGCCGTTCATCGGCATCCGGTTCAAGTGTTTCGAGGCCCCCGCCCGGGCACGTGGCCTGAAGACCCTGGACCTGTTCGTCTCCACTTTGGCCTCGGCCGGAGAACTGCCCGAGGGACTCATCCTGACCCTGCCGAAGGTCACCACGGTGGCCCAGGTGCAGGCCATGGACTTCGCGGTCTCCCGACTGGAGGAGATCCACACGCTCCCGGCGGGCCGGCTCCGTTTCGAAGTCCAGGTGGAGACGCCGCAACTGATCCTCGGCCCGGAGGGGACCTCCCCCGTGGCCCGGCTTCCCCACGCAGTTTCGGGCCGCATCAGCGCATTGCATTACGGCACCTACGACTACTCCGCTTCGTTGCAGATCTCCGCGGAGTACCAGTCCATGGAGCACCCGGTGGCGGATTTCGCGAAGGAAGTCATGCAGCTGGCCGTTGCGGGAACGGGCATCCGGCTCTCCGACGGCTCCACCAACATCATCCCCGTGGGCGATAACGTGGAAAACGCGTGGAAGCTGCACGGCCGCTTGGTCCGCCGCTCCCTTGAACGCGGCTACTACCAGGGCTGGGACCTGCACGCTGCCCAGTTGCCGAGCCGTTTCGCCGCAACGTATGCCTTCTACCGGGAGGGCCTGCCCGCCGCCGCGGCCCGCCTCCGCAACTATGTGGAGCGTACCGAAGGCGGCGTTATGGACGAACCCGCCACCGCCCGGGCCCTGGCCGCTTTCGTCCTGCGCGGCGTCCAGTGTGGAGCGGTGGGTTCCGAAGAAGTGCTGGCGCTTGCCGGCGTCGAACTCCCCCGGCTGACTGCACTGGCGCATCCGCGGCTCGCACACACCACCTCCAAGTAAGGATCCAATGATGGGCAAGTACTACTATCCCCAGGGCGGCCTGCCGCCGCAGACCCACCTCACCACCGAACGCGCAATCGTCACGGAGGCCTACACGGTCATCCCCAAGGGCGTGCTGACCGACATCGTAACCAGCAACCTGCCGGGCTTCTCGAACACGCGTTCCTGGATCATTGCCCGCCCTATCTCCGGATTCGCCACCACGTTTTCCCAGCTGATCGTTGAGATCGGCCCGGGTGGGGGCGCTCCCAAGGCCGAGTTCGAGGCCGGCGTCGAAGGCGTCGTCTTCGTCACCAAGGGCAAGGTCAACCTGACCCTCGACGGCGAACTGCACCAGCTCGAGGAGGGCGGCTACGCCTACCTCGCTGCCGGTTCCAACTGGGGCCTTGAGAACGTCTCGGACGACATCGTCTCCTTCCACTGGATCCGCAAGGCCTACGAACGCCTTGAGGGCTACGAAGCCAAGTCCTTTGTCACGAGCGACGACGAAGTTGAGGCCGGCGAAATGCCGGACGTCAACGGCGTCTGGGCAACCACACGCTTCGCGGACCCCAACGACCTGGCCCACGACATGCACGTGAACATCGTGACGTTCCAGCCCGGCGGGGTCATCCCGTTCCCGGAAACCCACGTCATGGAACACGGCCTGTACGTCCTGGAGGGCAAGGGCATGTACCTGCTCAACAATGACTGGGTCGAAGTGGAGGCGGGAGACTTCATGTGGCTGCGCGCCTTCTGCCCGCAGGCCTGCTACGCCGGCGGCCCGGGTCCGTTCCGCTACCTGCTTTACAAGGACGTCAACCGTCAGGTCAAGCTGACCTAAGGCACTCCTTTCCCAACTGACTCGCAGTTAATGTCGTTATGAGCGCTCATAACGACACCTACTGCGAGTCAGTTGGGTTTGGGGCCGCGCCCGCGTTTTCGGCGTTGACCCCCTCGCTTCCGAAGAGGACGATCGAAACTACGGGGGCAAGGGCGCCTGGCCCGTTGCCCCGCAGCGTAGCTTCAGGAGGCAGCCATGGAGGCGGCGCGGGCCTCTCGGACTTCCCGCGTATCCCGGACTTCGCGGCGAGCGCGGATGGCCGTCGTCCTGGCTCTGATCCTGGCGTCCGGTTCATGCACCTACCCTCTGACGGCTGAACCCCCGGCGAGTACCTCGTCGTCCGATTCCCAAGGGGCAGTACCCGAATCCCCCGTTGCGGATTTCTTCGCGCATGAAATGCTCAACCGGGGTGCGCCGGCCGTCGTCGTCCAGATCAAAGTCCGGGGCCGGGAATGGTCCCAGGCCTACGGCAGCCAAGACGTCGAGACCGGCGAACCGGTGGCCGTGACCGACCGGATCCAGGCCGGAGGCATCACCCAGTCCATGGTGGCGGTCTCGGTGCTCAAGCTGGTCCAGGAAGGAAAGCTGGGCCTCGAGGACCCTGTCACTCAGTACTTCCCGGAATTCGGGCAGCTCGTCCATCCGCCGGGCCCCGTCACAGTCCGCTCCCTGTTGAACCACAGCTCCGGCCTGCCCGACGCGCCTGTTGCCATCCTGAAGGCCATGCCGACCAAGCGGGCCATCGACACGAGGTTCAGCATCGAGGACTACCTCCGCATGGCCGGGACCGTGCCGTGGACGCACGCGAACTTCCAGCTCTTCCGCTACTCGGATGCGAACTACTTCGCCTTGGCGGCGATAGTGCAGAAGCTCCGCGGCCGGCCGATCGGCGATGTCCTGAAGTCAGATATCTTCGTGCCGCTGGGAATGAGCCACACCTCGCTGGCATCCGAACCTGACCGGGATGCGCGCGACATGATCCAGAGCTATGAATTCATCGACGGCGAGCGCGTCAACGCCTCGCAGCCGGAGTATCTCGTCGGTTCCCCCGCAGAGGGCGTCATCTCCACGGTGGGCGATATCAACACGTTCTACGCAGCGCTCATGCAGGGCAGGCTCCTCACGGCGAGCACCCTCCGCGACATGCAAACCCTGTGGCAGGAGAACCACGGACTCGGGCTGCAGCGTTGGAATGACGAATGCACGAACGGCTTTTACTACGGCTACGGCGGCAGCACCTGGTTTGCGAGCATCGCGTTGTCCACGAGCGACGGGAGCCGCCAGATAGCCATGAGCTTCGCCTATCCATCCGACACGGACAAACACATTGAATCGACGGATGGCAGCGGCCAAGCGGAGTTCGAGCAGCTCCGGCAGGTGGCCATCGCCACGATGAACGGGCTGTGCTGAGTCACGACGCATCCTGCTAGGGTCTGTGCATGGATGAAAAATTGGGGAAATTCATCGAGGACTTCGGAACACTGACAAGGCTCTCCCAGCTTGGCTTTGACCATGGCGACGACGGCGAACAACTTCTACAGGCACTGACCGGGCACCTCGCGGTTCCCGCCCATGAACTGTCCGTCGTGACGGAGGAGATCCCGCAGCACCGTCTGGTGGATGTGGACATCGTGATGGAAGGGCTGGCCGGCCGCGACCCCGAGCGGCGGCTGGTAGGAATCGGCGGCGGCGATCAGCGCCACCACATGTCCTTCAGCGACATGTTGCAGCAATCCCGCAGCTACCCGAGGTTTCCCCTCAGCCAGCCGGACTACAGCAACCTGGCCACCGGTCCGGACCAACAGCGCCAGGCCGTTGCGCTGGGGCTCTGGCTCTTCAGCTACGCCGGATCGCCCATAGCGGTCCTCCAACGTGGTGCCAAGATCGAGCGTGGCCGGCAGACTGCGTCGCTCGAAGTCCTGGCCACCCACCCTGCCGTCGCGTCGAGGTTCCTGGCCGAGGTGCGGCGCGAAATGGAGCACAAGAGCGTTTTCAAAGGCCAAGTCATCTCGCTCTCCGTCAGCGACTACGGGCCGGGCATCAGCGGAGTGACCTTCATCCGGCGGCCGCAGCTCGCCAACAGTGACGTGGTCCTTCCGGACGGGCTCCTCAGCAAGGTGGAGAGCCACACCCTTGGCATCGCACGGCAAGCGGACATCCTTGCGGCACACGGTCAGCATCTCAAACGCGGCCTCCTACTCTATGGAGCGCCCGGGACGGGCAAGACGCACACGGTCCGGTACCTGCTGAGCCAAAGCGAAGGTACGACGGCGGTGCTCCTCTCGGGCGGCTCACTCGCCAGAATTTCCGAGGCGGCCAAGATCGCGCGGGCCTTGGCGCCGTCCATCGTGGTGTTGGAGGATTGCGATCTGATCGCCGAGGACCGCAGCTTCGGCCACGGGCCCAAACCGTTGCTCTTCGAGGTACTCGACGCCATGGACGGGCTGGACAACGACGCCGACGTCGCGTTCGTTCTGACCACCAACCGGGTGGAACTTTTGGAACGGGCCCTCGCCCAGCGGCCAGGACGCGTGGACCTGGCAGTGGAAATCCCGCTTCCGTCCAAGCACGAGCGGGTGGAACTTCTGCGGCTGTATTCCAACGGAATCGCGTTCTCCGCCTCGGCGATCGAAGCCGCGGCAGGCCGGACCGCCGGCACCACGGCGTCGTTCGCGAAGGAGCTGATCCGACGCTCGGTGGTCGCCGCCGCGCTGGCAGACGAGACTCCCGGAGACCCGCACCTGGGCACCGCGGTGGGACAGCTCATGGCCGACGGCGAGGCCCTGACTCGTAGCCTGCTCGGAAGCAACGGGAGCGCGGAGTAACCACGTTGTCGATCGGGAGCACTGTCCTTGGCGCCAGGGCCAATCCGGCGACAGGAATCACTCAGGCCGGAGACTTCTCCTGTTCGGGTTCCTGGTCGGCGGGCGTCCACGTGAGCTTGACCGTGGCTCCGTCGTTGTTCTCGTCGATCCTCAAGCGCAGTTCCTCGCCATAGAGGAACTCGTGTTCAAAATGCCGTCCGTCAATGCGCGCCGCATCCAGGAGCTTTGTCATCGCCGTTGCCATCGCCCGGCCCCAGTCATGCGGATTCTTGCTGGACGCGTCTTCAAGGGCTGAATAGCTGACCATAGATCAATTGTTCTCCGGCTCGCGACGTTCTGCCAGACCTCGGTCCGGTCCGGACACCAGCCGGAAGCAGTTTCCGGCTTCCTCCGGTGGCCGTAACTCTTATGATGCACTCCTCGGGCCCGGCTGCAGGCTAAGTCCCGCTGCGGCCATGTCCGCCGCGAGTACACCGGTGAGTTTGGCGTGCCCGGCAGCGTTCAAGTGGACGCCGTCCACCAAGTCCCCGGCAACCTGGTATTTGCTGATCCAGTCCCCGACGCTAAAGAACGGAGCACCGGCCTTGGCCGCAATATTGCCCAGCAACGCGTCAACCTCGGTGCGGCGCCCCCCGCCCGCGTTGGCACCCCTGGCAAGGGTTCCGATCATCACGAGCTTCGCCTGCGGGTACCTCTTTTTGAGGGCGGCGAGGAGCCTGTTGGCGTTGGCCGTGATCTGCTCGTCGCTGGCGTTGTGGGAGGCATCGTTGCCTCCACCTTCGACAACGATCAGCGGCGGCGTCCCGTAGGGCAGCACCCAGTCTCCGCGCTGCAGCGCATCGATATAGTTTCCGCTGCTGCTCGTCGCGGCGACGTATCCTGTACCGCCCCGGGCCACGGAGTACACCTTGTAACCAAGCGAGCCCAAAGCCCCCCGGGGCCATGAGCCCAGGGGCTCAGACTGGGAGTCCCCGATGAGGACGGCGGTGTGCCGGACGTCCGCGAGGATGATTTCGTTCCGGTTGTTGCTGGGGTTCTTGTACAAGGACCCCACGGGAAGCTTTGACGGATCTTGTCCGGACTCAGGTTTCTTGGGACTCTGGCCCGCTGCGGCTGGACTACCCGAGGGTGCAACGGGTGCCGCTGTCTGCCTGCCGCTGGATGAGTCGCCCGGTTCAGCAGGCGCCTGCGAACAGCCTGCCAAAAGTACTCCGGCTGCGATCACGGCTGCGGCGGAGCGGAATATGCGAGATTTGTGCATCGGCCTGTCCCGGGCTTGCTTTCTGTTCGTTTTAGCGCTGTAAAAGCAACTTTCCATTGCTCATAGACCGGTGGCGGAACGAGCCGACAGCCTGCCTACGTCGGAGTCTATTGGATCGGGACGGGGAAGGTCACGGCGAGGTGGGAATTATCCTCGCCGGATGGCCGGTGTGGAAGAATTTCATTTCGCACCCCCATCATTCCGACGCACAGATAGGAACCACGTGCACGCACCGGCGCCCGAGCCGGAAACCCGCTCCGTCCCCGATGTCCGTTCGCGGCGATCATGGACGGAAAGACTGCGCTCAGCGCAGCTCACCTTGGGATTTGTCATCGTTTTCTGGGGATTGGGAGCGCTGACCTCCAGCCTCGCCACGGGGCCGGACGCTCAATTGCGGCTCAATTTCGCACTGACGCCTCGCTCCGTACCTGATCACTGGTGGGCCGCGGCGACGTCCGCCTTCTGGGCCAGGGACCTGACGGGCTATGTGCTTGAAACAGCTTTGGTGCTGTTGCTGGGCCTGCCGCTGGAACGCCGGATGGGACAGCGGGCGTACGCAATCGCTGCGGTCTCCAGCCAGATTCTGGGCGTTGGCATTGCCCTGGGATTCCTTGCCTTGGCCCAAGGCTTGCTCGGGAACTGGACAGCCGAGATAGGCAGCCACCTCTTCGTGGGTCCGAGTGCGTTCATCATCGGTACCGCCATGGCGGGTACTGCGTCCATGGCAACCCTGTGGAGGCGCCGGATCCGGCTTGTCGTCTTCGCCTTGTTGCTCCTCCTGGCCCTCTACAGCGGAGGGTTTGCGGACTTGGTCAGGCTCGGCGCCGCAACCGCGGGCACGGTTCTCGGGCCCCTGCTCATGGGCCGCCGGCCGAGGTTTGCACGCCCGGTCAGTTCCCGGCACGAAGGCCGGGTGCTCCTTTCGCTTCTCCTTGCCGCATCGGCGATCGGTCCGGTAGTCGCCGGCCTCATCCCGCATGCGGTGGGGCCGTTGTCCATCCTGCGTTTCCTGTTCACCAACATCCAGCCTGTCGATCCCCAAGCACTCCAGAACGTCTGCTCCGATCCGGCGCAAGCGAAGGACTGTGCGGTCGCGCAGTTGCAATTACGTGCCGGGGCCGGTGGGATCTTCATGGCCATCCTTCCGTCCTTCCTCTTGCTGCTGCTTGCGGAGGGCCTGCGCCGCGGACGGCGCTTTGCCTGGGTGGGGACCCTTTTGATCCAGGTGGGGCTTTCCGTTCTCGCCGGAATCGCACTCGCCGGAGTCTTGCAGCAGACTACTTCAGACACCGGCGCCAGCGAGGGGATTGTCGCAATCGAAGGATCGGCTTCCTCGCAGCCGTTCACTTTTGCCCTGCCGCTGCTCCTGCCCCTTGCGCTGACCATCATTCTGCTCGCGACCCGGCGCTTGTTTCATGTCCAGGCCCCTAAAGGGACCTACCGGCGCCTCGCGGTGCGTGTACTTGCGATGGCTGCCGTGCTCAGTGCCGTCTATGTCGGCGCCGGCCTCTTGCTCGCCCAGGACTTCTCCCCCGTTCCGGGACTACCGGAACTACTGGCGGATGTCCCGGACCGCTTCCTTCCGCTGGGCTTCGTCCTGGATGTTCCCCCGGCGATCTTCCCCCAAGGCACGGCCGCCGTTCTCGTGTACGAGGGCGTCGGCGTCGTCTTTTGGGCGGTCGCCGGTGTCCTGATCTTCAGGACTTTCCTCCACCAGGCCCACACCCGGCACGACGCCAGTACGGAGCGTGCCCGGAAAGTCATCAAGACGTGGGAGGGAAGCTCACTGTCCTGGATGACCACGTGGCCGGGAAACATGTACTGGTTCTCCCCTTCCGGGCAGTCCTTTGTTGCCTACCGCGTGAGCACGGGGGTCGCGCTCACGCTCGGCGGCCCGGTGGGACCCACATCCGAGAAGACCGCCGTCTTCGAAGAATTTTCCCGTTATTGCAGGGGCAATGGGTGGACGCCGTGTTTCTACTCGGTGCCCCAAGAGTTGCGCGACCATGCGGATTCCGCCGGTTGGAGCTCTGCGCAGGTAGCCCAGGAAACGGTCCTGCCATTGCATTCGGTCTCCTTCAAGGGAAAGAAGTTCCAGGACATCCGTACGGCGTTGAACAACGCATCGAAGGCGGGCATCCGCTACGAATGGACGAGCTATGCCTCGGCTCCCTTCTCGGTCCAGGTCCAGATCGAGGAAATCTCCGAAGAATGGGTGGCAGACAGGAACATGCCCGAAATGGGCTTTACCTTGGGCAGCCTCGACGAACTCGACGATCCGGAGG
Organism: Arthrobacter sp. FW306-1B-F12A; assembly: GCF_058781865.1. Classification (NCBI taxonomy): domain Bacteria; kingdom Bacillati; phylum Actinomycetota; class Actinomycetes; order Micrococcales; family Micrococcaceae; genus Arthrobacter; species Arthrobacter sp. FW306-1B-F12A. The sequence goes on along the minus strand of NZ_JBYSXD010000011.1, from coordinate 75,206 downwards.
TGCGCTGCCTCCTTGCAATCGACAAACGCCACACGGTCCACGCAGTCACCTCTTGGCTGCCTGTATACCGCAACGGTCACATCGTCGGCTGGACCCTCGATTTCATGCGTCGCCGTAGCGGCGGCTTCCGGGCCAGCATCGAATTCCTCATCGCGTCCGCGGCCCTCAGCCTCAAGGATGAAGGATGCGAATTCGTGAGCCTCTCCGGTGCGCCTCTGGCTCGGGCCGAAGAGGACCCTTCCGAGATGCCTCGCCCGAAGCCGCGATCCCGCCCTCCCGGCAACCTCGACCGCCTGCTCGACTGGTTGGGGGCGACTTTGGAACCGGTCTACGGATTCCGGTCCCTCTTGGCATTCAAAGCAAAATTCCGGCCGCGATACGAGCCGCTCTACATGCTCTACCCCGACGCCGCTTCCCTGCCTGCCGTTGGGACCGCAGTGGCACGGGCCTACCTGCCAACGCTCAATCTCGGAGCGGGCCTGGCCTTGGCAGGCCGGATCTTCCGATGGCCCAAGCGCTCCGGAACGTCAGGGCGAAACCGCTCCTGAGGCCGACGACGGCTCTTGCGCCTCTGCCGAAGCGCCCGACGCCGGGACCCCGCCGATCGGGACATTGCTGTGGTGCGCTTTGCCGTGGTGAAGTTGCAAGGCGCTGAGCACCAAACCGAAATGGCTGAAGGCCTGGGGAGTATTGCCAAGTTGCCGGCCCGCGTGTGCGTCCCATTCTTCGCTCAACAGGCCCACGTCATTGCGCAGGGCCAGGAGCCTCTCGAAGAGGGCTGTCGCCTCTGCCCGGCGCCCGGCGCCCAAGAGTGCGTCCACCATCCAGAAGGAACACGCAAGGAAGACGCCCTCCCCGCCCGGCAGTCCGTCGTTGCTGTCTTGCGGGCGGTAGCGCAGCACAAAGCCGTCTTCGGTCAGCTCACGCTGGATGGCGTCAATGGTGCCTATCACGCGCGGATCGTCGTGCGGCAGGAAGCCCACCTTGGGGATGAGGAGAAGGCTCGCGTCCAGCTCCTTGCTCCCGTAGGACTGGACGAACGTGTTGCGCTCCGCGTCGAATCCGTGGGTCATGACTTCGTCGTGGATGGTGTCCCGCAAAGCCTCCCAGCGATCCAGCGGACCGGGCATCCCGGCTTCACGGATTCCGCGGACCATGCGGTCCGCCGCAACCCAGGCCATCACCTTTGAATGCACGAAGTGGCGCCGCGGGCCGCGTACTTCCCAGAGCCCGTTGTCCGGCTTGTCCCACGTGCTCTCAAGGTGGCGCATGAGGGCGGTCTGGATGGCCCAGGACTCATCGCCGACGGTCATCAGCGATGCCCGGGTCAGGGACAGGCAGTCCAGGACTTCTCCCCAGACGTCCAGCTGGAGCTGCTCCGCTGCCGCATTCCCGATGCGCACCGGCTTGGAACCCTGGTATCCGGAAAGCCACGTCAGCTCCGTCTCGGGCAACCGCCGGCGACCGTGCAGGCTGTACATGATCTGGAGGTCGGCCGGGTCGCCTGCCACTGCGCGGAGTAGCCAATCCCGCCACGCGCTGGCCTCCTCGGTATAGCCCGCGGCCAGGAAGGCTTGAAGGGTTAGCGTGGCATCACGCAGCCAGCAATAACGGTAGTCCCAGTTCCGCGGTCCGCCGATCTGTTCGGGGAGCGAAGTAGTGGCGGCGGCAACGATGCCCCCGGTTGGCGCATAGGTGAGGGCCTTCAGCGTGATCAAGGAACGCTGGACGGCTTTCCGGTACGGCCCCCGGACGTTGCAACGCTTGGACCAATCCGTCCAGAATGCCGAGGTGTCTTCGAGGGCGATATCCGCCTCGACGGTGCGGGGCCGCCGTTCGTGGCTGGGCGCCCACGTCAGGACGAAGGGCACGTGGTCACCCGCGTTCACGGTGAACTCGCTGACCGTGGTGAAGTCCTTGCCTACCAACGGCGCAGGGGTCTTGAGGTAGACGGAGTCCGGACCGGCAACCGCGCGGAGGCCGTGCCTGTCGCGGCGGACCCAGGGCACCACGTGCCCATAGTCGAACCTCAGGATCAGTTCCCCGCGCATCTTGACCGTCCCGCGGATCCCTTCCACCACGCGCACGATGTCCGCGACGGCGTCGCGCGGCGGCATGAAGTCGATGACCCGGACGTGCCCTTCTTTGGTTTCCCACTCTGTTTCCAGGATGAGGGTCCCGTCCCGGTACTGGCGGCGCGTGCAAATTCCCCCGGCTTCAGGTGCCAGGAGCCAACGCCCCGCTTGGGGGGAATCCAGGAGCGCGGCGAAGCACGCCGGCGAATCGAAGCGCGGGAGGCACAGCCAGTCTATGGAGCCCGCCGTGCTGACCAGGGCTGCGGTGTGCAGGTCCCCGATCATCGCATAGTCTTCGATTCTTTGGCCGGTAGGCGGTTGACCGTTCACTGTCCCTTTCCTAGTGCTGATTCAATGGCGGCTATGGCCTTGGCCGTGATCTCTTCCCGCCGGCCGGAGCCATCGACGGCGAGGACTATCCCACGCTCGGAGTACCGCTCGACCACCGCCTGTGTCTCGTTGCGGTAGAGCTCCAGGCGACGCCGGATCACCGGTGCTGTGTCATCGCTTCGGCCCTGCTCCTGTGCCCTGCGGAGCATCCGCGCGACGAGCTCGTCGTCGTCGACCGCCAGTTCGACGACGGCATCCAGCTGCTGCCGGTTGCCGGCCAGAATGCCGTCCAAAGCCTCGATCTGCGCCGTGGTGCGGGGATATCCGTCAAGGAGAAATCCTGCCAGGACGTCGGTGTTGCCAAGCCTCTGGCGGATCATGGCGTTGGTGACGTGATCCGGCACGAATTCGCCGCTGTCCATGTACTTGCTGGCCTCGGCTCCGAGTTCCGTCTTGCCGCCGACGTGCGCGCGGAAGATGTCTCCCGTGGAAATGGCAGGTATGCCGAAATGACCGGCGATGTGCTCAGCCTGGGTACCTTTGCCCGAGCCAGGAGGGCCCATGATGATCAATCGCGTCATGATACTGTCCGTTCGTGAAGCGGTTTGCGTGCCCCGGCATTGTGGCTCGAGCTTAGCAACTGTGGAGCGCTCGCGGCAGGGCCAAGGCAGCGTGCTTCAGACCGTCGCGGGGTCGGTGTTGGCACCGCACAGGATCACGGCCACCCGTTCCCCTGCTGCCGGAACATACGCTCCGGAGTTCACGGCCGCGAAAGCGGCGGCTGCGCCATGTTCCACGACAATCCGGTACTGCTCCCAGAGCAGTGAGCGCGCCGCGGCGATGTCGTCGTCGGACACCAGGACCGTCCGGACGCCTGTGCGGACGGCCACCTCGAAACCGATCCTGCCGATCTGCCGGGCACCCAGGGAATCCGCGGCGATCCCGGAGACGGCCACATCAACAGGTTCCCCTGCAGCGAGGGCCGAATAGAGGGTGGGAGCGTTGTCCGGCTCGACTCCGACAACCCTGGCGTGACCTTCGACGGCGGCCGCGATTCCTGCCATGAGCCCGCCGCCTCCAACGGCCACTACAACGGTGTCCACCTCTCCCAGCTGTTCCAGCAGCTCCGAGCCGACAGTGCCGGCGCCGGCGGCGATTTCGGCTTGGTCGTAGGCATGGCAGTAGACGGCGCCGGTTTCCGCGGCGTAGTCCAGGGCGGCCTCAAACGCTTCGGCGTATTCGCTGCCGCGCTGGACCACCGAGGCTCCGCTGGCCTTGAGCTTCTTGACCTTCACGGCAGGTGCGGTTTCGGGGACAAAAACGGTTGCGGGCACTCCGAGTTGCGCCGCGGCGTAGGCATTCGCAAGCCCTGCATTGCCTCCCGAGGCGACGACGATTCCAACATTGTCCTTCAGCTCGCCGCGCTCCCGGGCGGCAAGCACGCGGTTGAAGGCACCCCTCGCCTTGAACGTCCCGGTGTGCTGCATGAACTCGCATTTGAACCACAATTGCCCTGGCACCGTCCCGGCATCCGCCTCGAAAACGGGCGTGCGGCGGACCCTCCCCGCAATCCGGGCGGCAGCTTCATCGACGTCGACGCGTGTGATCATGGTAGGTCCTCGTTCCGTGCAGTCAGATCCTGGGCAGGCGCTAGCCTCAGGCTATCGCTTACCGGGCCCACGCTTAGAGGGACTCGACGTCGGCCGTTCCGAGCTGTTGCCGGCGGGCCTGGCGGTTCCGCAGCCAACGGCGGGCAAGGTCCACTGCGGCCCAGATTCCGGCGAGGGGAGACAGCACGACCACGCCGTAGATGAAGATCATCCACGTCAGGATGGCCAAGGGCTGCTGCGCTCCGCTCAACCAGGAGAGGCCGCCGAGCAAGCCGATTGTCCAGAACAAAACCACTCCCACGAGCACTGCTCCCGCCGGAAAATACTCGCTCCTCACAACAGCCATCAGCGTCTCCACCGGCTGCCACCTGCCTTCCATCACCGCGCCCGAATAACTTCAGTATGCATCCGGAAAAACGCCGGACACGGCCAGCGCGCGGGCGAAGTGACGAACATAACCAAGGGGGGCGTGTCGCCACGGATTCGGGAGCCTATGTGACGGGTGGAATGGCGGCGTAATCTGAAAAGACGCACGGTTGATAGCTGGAAAAATGGCTCGGAAAAACAACCCGAAAAATGGTTTGGCCAGGGTCCTGCGAAGGATCTTCGGATTCTTCCTGGTGAGTGCTGTTTGTGGCGTCTTGGCCGCCGGGCTAGTAGTCCCCGGCGTGGCGTCGGCCGGGATGGCCGTCAGTGGTTCGATCCAGTACTTCGACAACCTCCCGGGTGATCTGGTGGTCAATTCGCCGTCGCAGTCCACCAAAGTGCTCAGCGCAGACGGAAAGACGATCGCCACCTTTTATGCGGAGAACCGTGTCCGGGTCAGCCTGGACCAGATGTCGCCGTACATCAAGGAAGCGATTGTAGCCGTCGAGGACAACCGCTTCTACGAGCACGGCGGCATCGATCCCCAGGGGATCCTCAGGGCATTGGCCTCGAATTTCACCAAGGGCACCAACGAGGGTGCGTCGACTCTGACCCAGCAGTACGTGACCAACGTACTCAACGAGTCCCGTTTGGCGGCAGGCCAGACCGGGCAAGTGGTGCTGAGCGGCCAGAAAACCCTGGGTGACAAGGTGCGGGAGATGAAACTCGCCGTCGAACTCGAGAAGAAGTTCACGAAGGACCAGATCCTGGAGGGCTACCTCAATATCGTGTTCTTCAACCGGGACGCGTACGGCATCGAAGCCGCGGCGGAGCATTTCTTCAGCGTTTCCGCGAAGGACCTGAGCCTTCCGCAGGCGGCCCTGCTCGCCGGCCTGGTCAACAGCCCCAGCTACTACGACCCGTCCGTCCATCCGGACAACTCCATCAAACGGCGCAACCTGGTGCTGGCCGATATGCTCGCCCAGCACAAGATCCAGCAGGCAGCCTACGCGGCCGCGGTGGCCACTCCCCTCAAGCTCAACATCACGCCGGGGAAGCAGGGCTGCGCGGCTGCGGACATGGCAGTGTACTTCTGCGACTATATCTCCCACCTGATCCTCAACGACCCTGCATACGGTGCCACCGTGGCTGACCGGGAAGAGCTCCTGTATCGCGGCGGCCTGACGATCAGCACCACCTTGGACAGCCGCTTGCAGGCGGTGGCCCAGCAGCAGGTCGATGCCACGGCAGGAGCGAACCCGGACAAATGGGGCGCCTCCCTGGTCTCGGTGCAGCCCGGCACGGGAAAGATCCTGGCCATGGCACAGAACACGGTGTTCCTGGCCGAGCCCGGCAAATTCGATACCCAACTCAACTTCAACGTTGATTCCGTTGACGCCAACGGCAATGACCTCAACGGAGCCGGGGGCTTCCAGCCAGGTTCCGCAATGAAGCCATTCACTTTCACGGAGTGGCTCAACGAGGGCAAGTCCTTGACCACGGTGGTGGACGCGTCGCGGAGGGTCTATCCGCTCGGATTCCCTTGGAGGGACAGCTGCGGGAAGGTACTCGGCGGCTACAGCACGGCCCAGAAAATCGCGGGCCTTGGCACGGCTGACGATCTCCGCAACAACGACGAGGGCTACTACCGCCCGATGCCCGTCAACTACGGGCTCTACAACTCCATCAACACCGCAACTTTTGCCGAGGCGAGCCAACTGGACTTCTGCGGCATCCAGAAAGTGGTGGATGCGGTGGGTCTCCACAGTGGCGTGGACACTGCACCCGTGAACATGCACCAATTGGGCAATCTCCTCGGCGGCACCGAGGTGTCCCCACTCGTGATGGCCGATGCCTTTGCCACTTTCGCCAATGACGGCACGTACTGCGGGCCGATCGCGATTGTGGGCATCACGGATCCATCCGGCGGGAAGCTGCCGGCCCAAGCCAGTTCCTGCCGCCCGGCCATCAAGCCCGACGTTGCCCGCGGCGTCAACTCGGTTCTCCAAGACGTCCTGAAACGGGGATCCGGTATCTACATTCAACCGAAAGTCCAGGCCTTGTTCCCTACCGCGGCAAAAACGGGAACGAACAACAGCAATGGCTCTACTTGGGTGGTCGGATACACCACCGGGCTCGCGACGGCGTCCTTCTTCGGCGACACGATGGCAGGACAGAGCCGGGCCGGACAGAACGTCACCATCAACGGCAAGTTCTACACCGCCATCGACGGTTACATGCTGGCAGGGCCGCAATGGGCCAACTACATGACGCAGGTCGCCGGGCTGTATCCGGCAACAGCCTTCCCGGTGCCACCTGCGTCCATGGTCGGGACGCCCACGCCGAGTCCTTCACCCTGAGTTTCAGAATTCCTGTCCAGTAGCACGGACCGTCACTTCGGAGACGTCGACGCCGGGTGGCTGGTCACTCACGAATCGAGCCTTGCACGTAGCGGTACAAGGCTTGACGGGTGGTCATGCCTGTCTTCTTCAGCGCCCTCGAGATGTGGTTCTCGACCGTGCGCAGGCTAATCGCGAGCCGGGCAGAAATCTCGATGTTTGTTTGACTGCCGGCAAGTATTGCGACTTCGGTCTCCCGGACCGACAAGGTCGGCGACAGTTCATGACCAATATTGAGGCTGAGGTGTTCGCCTGCCATCGGAAACCTGCCGTCGAAATGCCGTTCTGCCTGCTGCATAGCAGCAGCCGCCGTCCTGACCCGTTCCAAAAGACGACGCTTGGATGCGCCTTTGAGCAGCAACCGGACAGCGTGCAGATCAGCATCCGGCCGGTATTTGTCCAAGAGGACCTTGAGCAGCCCGTGGTCATCGTCTACCACTGCTTCGGCTATGGCCAAAAACTGGTTGTGGGATGTGACCTTCGAGTTCCGAAAGACGTGTTCCGCCCTCTCAAGGACCTCACGGCTCGGAAGCAGGCACATGATGAAAACCGAAGTGTAGGCGGCTTCCGTGAGGAAGCCGCGATCCAATTGGGCGTCGATGAGGGTAATGGCACTCGCGTCAAACGACTGCGGATCGTCGTACCGCTGGGCAAAGAGGTCAAAAACGCCCTTGCCAGTCCCCGGAAGAGGGCCGATATCGGCTACATGCGTCCTGGCTTGGGCACCCACCGAGGCGGGCTCTTTCTCTTCGTCCATCAAAGCCCGGAGTCCCACAAGTCGAAGCATGGCGTCATGCAGGGCACTTGCGAGGAATCCTGGGCGGCCGAGCGCGAACACGCTGCTCATCATCAGATCGGCATGCTGGCCGAACCCCGATTGTGTAAGCGCCAGCGCGGCCACGTAACTGTTCGCGACGAAGCCGAACCGGTCAAGGCCGCGGCGGGCCTCGATGCGTCTGTTCAGGGAGAACACCAAAGCCTCGTCTAAGCGCCCCGCGACAAGCAGGGCCAGTCCCCGGACGAATGGCTCGATGCCCGACGCCAAACCGAAATCATCAGTTGACTCCAGTGCCTTGAGTGCTGCCAGTCCATCGAAGCGGTAGACCTCCAATATGGCCCGCACCACGGTCAGGACCCCACTCTGCGGATGCGCGTTTCCGTAGCTGTCCAGGATCTCGCCCAGGTTTGCCGGCATTCGGTCATACGAGGCGGCGAGGAACAGGCCGAAACCCTCGGCCTCGGCCTCCTGCTGGGGACTGAGTGCAGCAAGTTCGGAGAGCATACCTTGAGCTGCTGCTACGTCATCACCGCGAGTGATTGCCCAGAGCGCCCGCGTCATAGTGAAGAAAAGGGAGTCCTCCGCTTTGCCGTTGACCATGACGGTGTGGGCAAAGACGTGTTCGATCCGCTCCGGGTCTATGGGTCCGCCCCAGTAGAACTTGAGGAACGCGGCCGAGTTGGCCATGCTTGGGTCCGCCTCCCACTGTTCGTAATGGGCTTCCTCCCGCACGCGCAGCTGTTCTTGGAAGTGACGGGCAGCCAGCGTGCCCCCCGCTCCTGATTCTTCCCTCAGCTGCCCGACGGCGGCAGCAACGGAGGGCGTCATGAATCGCCCATTCCCGGGGGCGGGCGCGAGCGCCTCGGCAACGTTTTCGATCCGTTTGACCAGTACCCGACGAGAGTACAAAACGTGATTATCACGAAAGTAATCAACCAGGAGGGGCGGATTTGAGGCCACGCAGAGCTCTCCGTCGATGTTTTCGGACACAGCGACCAGACCACGCCCTTCGAGCCTGTCGAGCATTGTTGTGGCAACGATCGAATGTAAGGAAGCCACCGACCGGGTGCCTAGCATCGACAATGCGTCCAGCGCGAGAAGCTCATCGGGTTCGAGGCCTTGGAGGAGTGCTTCGGCCGTTCCGCGGAGATCCTCGTTCCAAAGGGTATGGCCGGTCATTCGCCACTCTCCCTCGCAGAGCGTTAGCAGCTTGTTGAGGACGCCGCTTTGGGCGATCCTTACCACCAACCTGGGGTTGCCCGCGGACTTCATCAGGATGTGGGCGGTGACATCGACGTCCGCGGGGGCAGAAAGTGTTTCGGCGATAAGCTGATTGACTTGGTCGTAGCGGAGTGATGGGAGCCGGACTTGTGCTTCCGGCCATCGTTCCGGGACGAGCACGGAGGTCCTCGGATAAATGGGCGAATCGTCCATCGACATGATCAGCGGCCTCTGGGACCGTCTTTGCGCGATGTCCAGGACAGCGAGGGACTCATTATCAAGCAGGTCGATATCGTCGACCACAATGATCCTTGATCCGCGTTGCGAAAGTTGTTCGGCGAGAACGTCAGCCATGCCCAAAGGGCCCGTATGGCGCCCTCGCATATCCAGGCCAAGGGAAGCGATTCCGGCGAGCGGCGTCTGTTGGAGAAGGCGGGCTCCAAACAGGCTGTAAACCTCGGCGCCGGTCTTTTCCAGCTCCGTGATGATTTCGCGGATTGCAGTCGACCGCCCGCTTCCAGCGCGACCAACAATTCGCACGCTAACCCCACGTTTAGCAAAGCCTAGTGCCCGGCGTATTTCTTCCTGGAACACTGAAGACTCCTAACTCTCCGCCCACTACCATTTGAACCCGCGGCAAGTACTTCACCACGGATATCGAGACGAGTCCGGCCCGAACATTCAAACACGCTAAGGAGGCGCGGACTGAAGATTGCGGCGCTTCCATGCGGAATCAGGCAACCAGGACGAAATTATGACGATCACTCACAGATCACTGGAGGCTGTCTGCTCCGGGCCTTGCAGCCAACTACCGCGATGGGAACCGCGCATGTTGACCACGGCCTCGCATGTGTCCCAGGCCCATCCGCAATCCGTTGCGAATCGTATTTCCATGGCGCTGACGATCTCGCCGCCATGGAGAACATCGGATTGGCGGACGATATAGCCAAAGTCCAAGCTCACGCTTTCGCCAGATCCGAGATATGGAATGGTCATTCGCTCAGGGCCGGGCTGGGAATCGAACGCCAGCTGTTCAACGTTGGCGTTGGTCAATGAACGCGAAATAAGCTCCACTGCTGCGACAGGCCCCTGTGAAGCGTTATGGATCAATGCAGTGAAGGATACGGTTTCGCCAGCCCGGGCAGAGTACTTGTCAGCGAAATGCAGCAAGGAAAGGGCTGGCAAACCAGAAGCCGTGGGGGACCTGTGGCGTCCGCTCCGTCCCGAAAGACGGGAGCGGACAAGCCAGTCATGAACATGACTCATTCGGGCCCCGGGGAGTAGCTGATCCTGCAATTTAATCAGCACTTCCGCCTGCGTGCTCTGGCAGCAGAACCTTGTGCCAATCGCGCCGGGTCCAGAATGAACAGGGCCAGCAACGCAAGCCCGGCCGCGCCGGCGATGAAGATGCCGTATGAGGACTGCAGGACGGCTGCCAGATAACCAAGCCCAACGATGTGCCAGATGTATTTTCCGGCAGTAGTCACCTTGTAGGGCTCGGGGTCGTTCTGGGTGTTTGCATCCCCCTTGAGCGTGTACTCGTAGACGTCTGGTGTTGGTTGAACGGACTTGACCAGCCGGTGCGTAACCAAACCCAAGCCGCGTGGACGCTCCACCGTGACAATGCTGCCGTCCTCGATTTCGCCGGCAGGTACTTGTTGCGACAAGACGACCGACCCCACCGGTATTGTCGGTTCGATTGATCCCGAAACCACAACAAGGGGCCGAATTCCGAAGAGTAGCGAGACAGCGAACACAAGAATACAAGCGGCACCCAGGAGCGCACCGAGCGACAAGAGGATCGAGCGGAAAGCACCGTAAGCCCGGAACGCAGGATGCTGGCGCACTTGCTCCGACGTCTCCTCAGGGACCTCCTCCTGCCGGAATTCTCCCTTTGCCGGCTCACCCCCTGCCTCGCTCCGCAGTTCATCAATCCCGCCGTGCTCTTCCTCAAGGTCCGCCGGGCTGCCCATCCGGGCGCCTACCTGGTCCTCTTGGCTTCCCTTCAACCGGTGCGTTTCCGGATTTCCACTACGAGTGTTCACGGGGCAACTGAAACCGCGTCGAAGTGCACGGCGAGCGCCGTCTGTCCACCGTTGTACTTCTCCACGTCCGGGCCGTCTACATAGGTGATAGTGAGTTTCAATTTCTTCGAAGAACCGTCCGCGGCAGGAGTGTAAGCATCTCCCTGGTTCAACACCGCACCCCAGCGAGGTTCAAGGACACCCAGCGATCCCTTTGCTTGGTCCCACCTGACATTGGTGAACAGCACCTTGCCCGTTTCGTCCGCTGCGGTAAACGTCAGGAACGGAAGAATATTCGGTACCCCTGCAGCAACCGTCCCATCGCCGTTTCGAAGGATGATTTTGAAACTCGTATCCGCCTTGAAGACAGAAGTGTTGTTGAACACCGGGATCATGGTGACGACCGACCTGCCAGGTATCAGGTCAGCCGCTCCCGCGACGGCCCAATCAAATCCGGCTTCCGTATCGGCTTGTTCCACGGTTCCGTTGTCCCGCACAACGCCAATATCAAAGCGCGGAGTCTCGATGAGGGCCTCGCCGACGATGTTTAGATTGGCAAAGTCGTATGCCGCAGCGCTCGTGGCCGTAACGGTCGCCGCGACAAGTGCGCCTGCCGTGACTGCGAGCCGGAGTTTCCCGCTCCGTTGCCCCACCCCTTGCCATACCGGTCGTTTCATAGTCAGCTTCCTCATTTCGTCACCATTCCGAGATCCCACGAGACCTTGCGGTTGGCGATTTGAGTTCCGATGGGGAGCCCAATCGCTCCTTGGGGGTTGTATCCCCTGCCCCAGAAGGAACCATCAGATTTTTGCCAGAGGTAGAACCCTTGGCCCGATCCGTACTGCACAACGCCAGTATCGATTCGGGTCGGGTTTTGCGGGAATTGACCGTAATCGTCGCTGGCGCCATAGCCCCAGAGCTCTCCGTCGCCGTTGAGCAATGCAACACCGGTGAACCCGAACTGCATGGATCTAATCTGGGACAGCGAGGGAACCACAGTGGGCACCGTCGGTGTGGTGGTTGGACCTCGCCCGGTACGGCTAGCGTCAGTTCCCCAGCTCAGTACCTGTCCGTTGGAGAGCAGGGCACCACCCATGTTGATGCCGCCGTCGACCGCAACAATATATGGAGCGCCAGGCGCCACGTTTCGCTTGAACCAAGGCGCAAGCGGACTTACGAGCCTGGGCGTCGCACCTGTGTCGAGTAGGCCCGAGGGCAGACTGTTTCCGCCTATGCCTCCCCAATAGTAGACGTCGCCGCGCTCCAGAATGAGGAAGAAGTTGGTGTAGGCGCCTTTGAGGTAAATAGGCCGGTTACCAGCGACCGAGGGGTCCGGCAGTCCGGCAAGCTGGCTTGCACCCGGGGCAGCGTTTCCGCCGTAGCCAAGGGGATACCCCCAATGCCAGATGGTGCCATCACTTCGGATTCCGGCACCGGCATATTCAGTGGAGGAGATCGCGATGATTTTATCCAGGATTGCCCCGGAACCATTCCACGCCGTGTTTATCCGGACTTGCTTCGCGTTGCCATTGGGCTTCGGCGCGTCTGTGCCGTCACGGAAGTTGTAAGAGCCCCATCCCCAGACCGTGCCGTCCTTGTCCAGTGCGTTGGCGTTGTATATCTGGCCGGTCGCTTGCCGAACAATTCCGTCGGGAATGCCGGCGACCTTCTGCGGCGGCTTCTGCCACCCAGAGGTGGGAATATCGCCGTTGATCTCGTAGAACGTAAGGCCCCACACGTAGACGTTTCCGTCGTTTCCGACTCCCATCCCTGTATCTACCATGCGGGAGTTCTTGGAGACGCCGACGGCAAACGGAGGCCCGGCATTCGCTGGGATGGCCTCCGAACGGGCGTGCGTCTTATCCTTGTACGCGGCACTTGTGGCTACGGGAATTTGAGCAGCACCGACAAACGTGGCGAGCCCAAACAGGCCCGTCGCCGCGAGGCATTGCCGACGAGAAATGTTTGAAGGCTTACTCATGAGCGGGCTTCTTTCGACGAACGAGGATGAGGCCAAAGCCGACGGCCAGCAGGAGCGCGGCCGCGACACCGACTGGAATCAAGTTCCTGAGGCCTGTATGCGCAAGATCGGATCCAGACGCGGGTTTTTCTGGCGTGACATTGGGTCGATCAATGCTTGTGACGAAGTGGAATTTCAGGTTCCCGCCAGCGCCTTGGTAGGAATTGTCAGCGTCGCGTGGAAGCGTCACAGTCCCCACCAAGTTGTATGAGGCGCCGGCTTGAAGTTCGGGCAGTCTGATCGTGCGCCCGAGCACTTCTCCAACACGGATCCGCTCGACGACCGCAGTGCCATCTGGAGTATTCATCGTCAGTTCCATCGGCGCGGCTCCGGAGAAGAGGACATCGGAACGTCCCGAAATCTCCAATGCAAGCGGCACCGGTGAGTCGACTAGATTCTTGACGGACATGTCCCATTTCTGAGATTCCCCAGGAGCCGGAGCGTCAATAACTAGCGACGTCGGTGCCGTATCGATGAGATCCGATGCCACAGCCGAGGCGCCGGCAGACTGCACAAGTCCAAGGAAGACCGCGGCAATCACCGCGATCAGCGCGCGGATGCTACGGGGCGCGATCATTTGCTTTCTCCGTTGGTCAGTACGCCAAGTTGGGTGGATTTTCCGCTCGCCTGTGCCCCACTGTTGGGCGCCAGGACCGCTGATACGCGGACAGCACGCTGTTCACCCGGAGCGACGTCCTGGAACGTGAGGCCAGCCTGGTTGACCTGCTGTGCGGTGGCGTTTGCGATCGCGGGCGTTGCTGCGCCGTCGAGGTAGACCGTGAAAAGCAGCGTGCCGAACAGATCACCGCTTTGTGGGTCTGGATCGTACAGGGAAACCGTCAAATTGCCGTTCACCCCTGGTTTTCGGTTCGTTACCGATACATCGAACTCAACAGGTTTGCTTTCAGAGAAGACCGTTCCCGCTGACAGCGGCAGGACAACGGCCGTCTCCGGCGTATCAGCATCGCGAAGCACTCCCGTGCTGTCCCTTACCGCAATGTCGAAGCGATTCGGATTGCCGAGCCCTGAACCAGCGATGCCCGTCCCCAGGTTCACGCGGGCGAAGTCCGTAAAGGCGGCCGCAGTGGTGCCGGCGCCGAGAACCAGCACGCCTGCCACGAGCCCAAGGGTCAGCCGCTTCCATCCGTCACGCTTCACCGTCCTCCTGGTCATGGGTTCACCGCCTCAAAGTTGAACTGGATATCTGTTGCGGCCATCTGCCATCGGTTGTCCACCGTGTCCGGAAGTTCGACCCGAACATCGAGAAGCTTGTATTCGCCGACACGCAATGGATCAGGCCAGGTGATTGCCGTCAACTGCCCTGCAGGGACGTGGTCAAGGAGAACCTTGCCACCATCCGAAACTGTGAAAACCAGCTGGTCGAAGAGTTCCAGGTAGGTGCCGGTCTGCGGATTTTTCTCAGCGCCGCGTGGAAGCGGGTCGAGGATGCGCAGGCCAATGAGGCTGGACAGGCGAGGGCTGTTGTTCTTCGCCGCGATCCTCAAATCCAGGACACTGCCCGGGGCCATGGTGTACCCGCTGTTATCTCCGGTCAGGATGATGCGCAATCCTCGCGGGTTGGCTTGGTCCCAATCTGCGGGCGTCGGCAGCCATGAGGGATCAGCTTTCCCTGCGGCCACAATGTCAAAAGTATTGCGGGATCCGTCCAGTGCGACGTCAACGTCAGCGCTGTCGGTAAATGAGGCGGCGGTGATCAGCGTACCCGCCGCAACCAGAGATCCGGTTGCGAGTAATAGCCGCACCCGCCCGCGGCGTTGAGTCCTCATACTGTGTCCTTCATGGGTCCGAGCGCTCCGTTCATTGAGGCCCCGTAGGCCAAGTGCAGGTGGGGACCCGAAGGCCCCCACCTGTTGTCGTTCCGACTACTTGACGGAGGAGGCGTCGAAGTGGGCCTGGACGTAGGAGACCTGGCCCTGCAGTGCGTTGTTGGCAGCTGCACTACCCTGGTCGGGGAGGTTGATGCTGACGCCGAGGACGCCTTCCTTCCCGGCGGTGTAGGTGCCCAGGTCGAGGGCGGTCACGTCGGCCTGCTTGACGTTGGTAGCGATTGCCTTGCCGTCCAAGGTGACGCTGTAGCGGAGGGCGCTAACCAATGCGGGGCTGGAGGTGTAGCCAGCGCGGTCCTGCAACCCGAAGGTGATTGCTGCACCGAGGGCGGGGCTCTCATTGCGGAAGGGAATCGACACGGACACGGTGTCGCCCGGGGTGATCAGGTCCGCGCCGGGAACCTTGACGTTCACACCTGCGGCAGTGTTTGCTTCCTGCCATGTGCCCGGAACAGGCAGGCCGGCGGTGTCCGTTCCAACCACCTGGATGTTGAAGCGGTTGTTGCCGCCAACGCCGGAATCAGCGGATCCGTTGCCAATGTTCAGGTTGGCGAAGTCGGTGAACGCAGCAGCCGTCAGCAGCGCGGTGACGCCCAGCAGCGAACCGCCGGTTAGCAGGGCACGCTTACGACCGGAGCGAAGTTTGGTAGTCAAGAGGAGTTCCTTTCACGAGGTTGTCGGCGGGTTCGCCGACAGTGCGAGTGACTGCATCGGCAAGGGACAGGTACATTCCCTTGAACACCGGCGCGCGGTGTGCAACCAACAAGAAACTAAGGTCGCAATTGGGCCACTGAGTGGTGTTTCCCCGCAATTGAGTGGCAAAAAGGGGCAAATTAGGTGGTGCCGAGAGGGATCATTGAGTGTCGACGGTCTCAAACTCCGTTGAAAACTCCTCCGAAGAGCGGAGCCGGTTCAGCGCCGAAGTTCTCGCCTTCGCGCTGGCAGAATTGCTCGCTGCGGACGAAGCCAGGCCCACTGATGCACGGCGATTGCCACGATATCGGGTCCAGAGGTACTTTGCCGCCCACTGGCTGGGTGGCCGCCCCTAACGACGTCTTTCTCGGGGCCGTACCGATGACAGAAGCCGGCGTACCCCCATCCGCACCCCCGGGGTACGCAGATTTCCTGTGAGTTTCGGAAGAGTTCGGCTACCCGCAATTGAACCTGTCATGAACGTTTCAGCAGCGGGGCCCAATCGGCGGGACGGATCCCTTCCCCGCAACAAGAATCATCCGGGGACGCATTCTCGATCGATAAGAACGCAAAAGCGAAGGATCTTATTTTGATGAAGACAGCCAAGAAAAACGGGCTTGCCACAGCAGCGGTTCTGGGCGCCATACTGATGGCCGGATCCGCGGTGGCGCCGGCGATGGCCGACGACGCTTCACGCGGCGGCCAGGATGTCCAGGGCCAGCAAGGATCAGACAGCAAGGGCCAGGGCGGCCAGGGCGAAACATCGAAGCACGTCCTGCTGCTTTCGGTGGACGGCCTCCACCAAAAGGACCTGGATTTGTACGTGCAGAACCACCCGACGTCGGCACTGGCGTCGCTGGTCAACCACGGCACCAGCTACACGCACGCCCAGACTCCCGTGCCTTCGGACTCCTTCCCCGGTATGGTGGGCCAGCTGACCGGCGGAAATCCCGGGACCACCGGCGTCTACTATGACGACACGTTCAACAGGGCGCTCCTGCCGGCCGGCACGACGGACTGCAAGAACACGGCGCCCGGCGCCGAAGTGGCCTTCACCGAAGCCGCGGACAGGAACCAGAACGCCCTCGACGCCGGCCAAGGCCTGGCCGGGCTTCCGGCCAGCATCCTGAACATGACGGGGCAGCCCGGCGCACTCCTCGACCCGGCCACCCTCCCGGTTGACCCGGCGACGTGCAAGCCGGTCTATCCGCACCAGTACCTGAAGGTGAACACGGTCTTCGAGGTGGCGAAGAGCGCCGGCCTCACCACGGCGTGGTCGGACAAGCACCCCGCCTACGAGATCCTGAACGGCCCTTCAGGCAAGGGCCTGGATGACCTGTTCACCCCTGAGATCAACAGCATCGCCCCCGCTCCCTTCAATGGCGACTGGACCAAGGACAACGCCGCAACCCAGCAGTACGACGGCTACAAGGTCCAGGCCGTGCTGAACGAAATCGACGGCAAGGACCACTCCGGCACCAAGACGGCCGCAGTACCTGGAATCTTCGGGATGAACTTCCAGGCCGTGTCGACGGCCCAGAAGCTCCCGACGTCGGACGGCCTCACCGGCGGTTACCTCCAGGGCGGCACCGTTCCCGGGCCGCTCTTGAGCAAAGCCCTTGACTTCGTCAACGCTTCTGTCGGTAAGTTCGAGTCCGCGCTTGCCGCCTCCGGCCACGCAAAGGACACCACGGTGATCCTTTCTGCCAAGCACGGGCAGTCGCCGATGGACGCTTCGACGCTGACGAGGGTGCCTGACAGCGCAATCATCGACGGCCTGAACGCAACGTGGAAGTCGGCCCACCCCGGCTCCGCAGACCTCGTGGCGTTCTCCACCGACGACGACATCATGCAGCTCTGGCTTTCGGACCACTCGCAGGCCGCAGCGCAGTTCGCCAAGGACTACCTGGCAGCGCACCCTGCCGCCGGTAACGACATCAACGGCGCCGCCAAGACCGTGACAACCTCAGGCTTGAGCAAGGTCTATGCGGGCAGCGAAGTTGCAAACTACTTCGGCACCCAAACCAGCGATGCACGCTACCCGGACATCCTCGGCATCGCGCAGACCGGGGTGGTTTACACCGGCGGCAAGGCCAAGATCGCCGAACACGGCGGAGCCAGTGCGGACGACCGCGATGTGCCGCTCGTGGTCTCCGGCGCCAACGACGAACACGCCCGGACCGTGACCACCGCGGTCGAGACGACGCAGATTGCGCCGACCATCCTGAAGACGCTTGGCTTGGACCCGAACAAGCTGCAGGCAGTGCAGATCGAGGGGACCAAAACCCTCCCCCAGCGCTGATCCAGCGCGCTCAAATC
Organism: Arthrobacter sp. FW306-1B-F12A; assembly: GCF_058781865.1. Lineage (NCBI taxonomy): Bacteria > Bacillati > Actinomycetota > Actinomycetes > Micrococcales > Micrococcaceae > Arthrobacter > Arthrobacter sp. FW306-1B-F12A. The sequence continues at coordinate 57,524 of NZ_JBYSXD010000011.1, read as the reverse complement.
ATTGGAGGGGTTCCACGGCCGGAAGGCCGAGGGGCCCCTCCCTTGTACTCATCCGACCCTGGGCTGGACGAAATGGACCGGTCCGCTGGCTAAGCCTGCATTGGGCGCGACGCCCCGTCCGCTTACAATCAAACGTCAGCAACTACTGAGGGAACCATGAAGAAAATCACCACAACCCTGCTCGCGGCCGGGCTCCTCCTCTCCGCTTCAGCCTGCTCGGCATCGCAGCAGCTGAGCACCGCGGACACCTGCAGCAGGGTCAAGACCGTCATCTCGAACCCCACGAACACCACGGACAAAACGGGAACCATCCGGGTAGCCAACCAGCTCCGCCCGATCGAAGCCGTGTCCTCGGATGAGCTGAAGCCCACCCTGAAGACGCTTGTGGACTACCTGGACGAGTCCTCGAAGGACAACCCGGATACCGCGAAGCTCAATGCCATGAAGAACGATTACCAGAACGCGGGTACCAATTACAGCAAGTATTGCGGCGGCTAAAGACAGTTTGCATTACCTCCCCGAGGACTGGGCATGGCCGCCCAGTCCTCGGGCGGCCTCGCCCTTCCGCTCTGCGCGGCACGGAGACGCCGTTCAGGGCAGCCACCAGTAACAGCTGCAGCTCCGCAACCCGCAGCCCAGCGCACGTTAAAGCGCGGTGTGCTTCCCGAACGGATGGTGGCCCGTGGCTGGCTGTCCGTGGCTCCCCAGCCATTCGGACAGGGCCTCGCGCAGGATCTCGCTGGGCGTGAGGCTGAGCGTTTGCGAAGCCGACTCCAAGGCACGGTCCAGTTCCTCAGGGATCTGGAAATCCAGGGGCGAGGGATGGTTGCTTTCCCGGGCTTCGGCAGGCAAACCCTCACCGCGCAACAACTTGCCGACGGCTGGCTTCATGTCGTTTTCGGTCCACGCCGAAAGTCGCTCGAAATGAGTCACATCTCGTGTCATGATTTTCCCTCCCAACAATCAAGCATCCTCCGTTGGAAGGCCGCAGTCACCCTCTACGAGTAATTACTCTCTAACTATCGCGAGGTTGCGTCGAACGCAGCGAGGGCGTTGGGTCATGTCCCGCTTCTGCGCCCTGCTATTCGCTGGATGATCGTCACGATTTTAGGCGGACCAAGCTGCCTGACGACGCCAAGTTGGAGCATTGCGGTGAGGTCATCGCGAGTGGCCCAATGCTCAGCCAGCTTGCCGTCCTCGATCCTGAACCAGTGCGATTGACGCGCGGACATGCGTCATGGTCATGTCGGGAAACTGGGCAAGTAGCCACTGTACGGTCGCGCGCATCGCTTGGGGTCCGACGACGGCGCCCGGCTCGGTCGTCCCGAAAGGAGCCTGGGCGTGCTCGACGTATGAATCGGCCATGATTTGCTCACAAACGTCCAGTTGTCTCTGGTTCCAGATTTCCTGGAAGTGGCGCCGTACCAGTTCCTTGTTGGCTTCACTCATAGGAAGGCCTCCCCTGGATAGATGGTCCCAGCGGAGGTCGACCGGGCCCGTTCGAAGACCCAGGAGTCGCGGAACGGACCCGGCGCTCACGCTAAAGGGTGAGACCGCGACGGACATCGATCAGCCAGGGCTGGTGCCGTCAGAGTGATCTTAGGGCTTGCGTCGATTCCGGTCTAGGGAATCGGACGCCCGGAGTGATAAAAGCTCAGCGGTGCAAGAGGTAGTCGCCCACCCCAACCGGATTCGACAGCCCAAGGAGATGCCCGCCGGGCAGCACATCCGGCTCGAGCCCGAGGCGATCCCGCGCGACCCTCTGCTGGAACTCGAGCGGGAAGAACCGGTCCCCCGCGCCGCTGAGCACCCTGATGGGCACGGCCGGCCACTCCACGAAGTCGCAGCTCGACGCGAAGACTGCGTTTGCCTCGGGCCGCTGGTGCGGTTTTCCCTCGGCCGCGACCTCCGGTGAAACGTCATGGATGAAGTACTCGTTCACATCGAACTCTTTGCCGTAACCGCCGGCCGCGGCGGCACGCTTGCGTGCGTCTTCCCAGCCGGTGTTGTCCCACCATGTTCCAGGGGTCTCACCCGGGTTGGGAATCATTGCGTTCACCAGCACGAACGCGCTCACGAGGCGTCCCCGAAGAAATCATGGACGAACGGACCAAGGCTCGGCGTCGAAGTCATGCCCCACATTCTTCCCCAGATCGATGCGCCCGCAAGGGACCCGATGAGATCCCTTCGCCTGGTCTTTCCCTGCAGAAGGCCTGGTGGGAGGATGCCTATAGGCGCGAGCAACTACGAGAAGGACGGGAAACGGAATGTCGACCCAGGAATCCGTGGAAACAGAACGCAAGTACGACGCTGACCTGGAAACGCCTCTTCCCGCGTTCGAGGACATTGCCGGCGTCGAACAGGTCGCAGACCCTGCAGATCATCAGCTCGAAGCCGTCTACTTCGACACCGAAGGCCTCATCCTTGCCAAGCACCGCATCACCTTGCGGCGCCGCACCGGCGGCACCGATTCAGGCTGGCACCTGAAACTGCCGGCCGAGCGGGACAATCGCGTGGAGATCCATGCGCCGCTGGGTCAGCCCGAGATTGTCCCCGAGGAACTCGCGGAGAGGCTCCTTGTGTTCACCCGCGGCGATGAGCTCAGGCCTGTGGCCCGGATCCACACCCGCCGCACTCTTCACCGGCTACACGGAAGCGAGGACGTCACCCTGGCCGACTTCGTGGATGACCACGTGACCGCCGAGACCTTGCACCCAACTCAATTGGAGAGGCAATGGCGGGAATGGGAAATCGAGCTGGTGCACGGCGATGAAGCCCTGTTTGAGAGCGCGGACCGCGTCTTGTCCGGGGCCGGCGCAACCCCATCGGGGCACGCGTCCAAGCTGGCCCGCGCATTCGGAACGTCCTGGCCAGCTGCGGTACCGGCGCCGCCCAAAGCCCGTCCGAAGGGCTCTGCCGGGGATGCAATAGTTTCCTACATCGCCGCGCAGATAGCTGAAATCACCCAACTGGACTCCGGAGTCCGGCAAGGCGCCGACGACGCCGTTCACGGCATGCGCTCGGCTACGCGGAGGCTCCGCTCAACTTTGTCCGCCTACGGCAAGCTCTTCGACGCCGACGCCGCGGATCAGCTCAAGACCGAACTGAAATGGCTGGGCAAGGTCCTGGGCAAGGCCCGGGATGCCGAGGTGCTGCGCGACCGGATCGGGGAACTGATGAATGAGCAACCCGACGGCCTAGTGCCCGCTTCAGCTGCCAGCAGGATCAATGACGAACTTGAGACAGCCTTCAACTCCGGGTATCGCAACATGCTCCGCTCTCTAGGAACGAAACGCTATTTCCGGCTCCTGGAGTCACTTGAGGAATTCCGCGACGAGCCTCCCACGAAGCCTCGCGCCGGGAAGAAGGCCCGTCCCGTCACGGCCAAGCTGGCCGGTAGGGCGATCAAGCGGCTGCGCCGGTCCCAGAAGGCAGCCGCAGGGCAAACCGGCGTCGAAGGCGACAGGGCATTGCATCAGGTCCGCAAAGACGCGAAACGGCTGCGCCATGCGGCCGAAGCACTGGCGGACGTCCACAAGAAACCCGCCGTGAAGCTGGCACGGAATGCCCAGAAGATCCAGAAGGTCCTGGGAGAGCACCAGGACAGCGTTGTCAGCCGCTCAATACTGCTCCGGCTCGCAAGCGATACCGACGGATCGGTGGAGGACAACTCACCATTCGCTCCCTTGCTCGCTGCCGAAGAGCAGCGAGCAGCGGACTCCGGGGCCCGCTATGAAAAGCTCGCCAAGAAGCGCCTGAATTCCCTGTGATGAACGCAACTGCGGGAAAGGCGGCTAAGCGGCACGGGGCTGGGCCTCAGAGGCTCAGCCTTCGCACTCCACGCAGTACGCGTGGCCGTTCTTTTCACGGGCAATCTGGGAGCGGTGACGGACGAGGAAACACGAGTAGCAGGTGAACTCGTCTTCCTTCTGGGGAACGACTGCAATGATGAGTTCCTCGGCTACGAATTCGCCGCCTGGCACCTCATTGCCTTCAAAAGCATCGGCCTCGTCCAGCTCCCGAACAACGCTGCGGGCGTCCGGAGCATTGGCAGACTGCAGGGCCTGGAGTGACGTGCTTTGGGATTCCGCGACGTCGGAGCGGAGTTCGTCGTAATCGGTTGCCACCTGGGGTTATCTCTTCTCTTGTATATTTGCTGGCGAATGTGCAACATACACCATTCAGCTGCTATTCCCCACATAGTGGCAAAAATCGTGGCCCGATCGTCATGAGAGCTCCCGACGGCGGCACGGGACCCGGGCGCCCGATCAGGCCTTGCGTACGCCGTCGGATCCGGCATCGCTTCCGGCCTGGCGGCCGACATCGCGGTGGAGGTCCTTGTCCAGCCCGTGGCCGCTGGCGAGTTGCGCGAGAAGCACGTCAAGCTGGCCAATCTGCTCCGTTGTCAGCGGGGCCAGAAGCTCCGCTTCATGCTGTTCCGCGATACCTCGCAGTTCACGCAACACGCGTTTGCCGGCGTCCGTGAGGTGCAGTTCATAGTTCCGCCGGTCCGTACTGCTGCGGATCCTCTCAACAAGGCCGCGCTCCTGCAGCGAGTCGATGAGTGAAACCACCCGGCTGGGGACGGCGCCGAGCCTGTCCGCGAGGGAGCGCTGGCTCAACCCGGGGGCGCGTCCGAGCAGGCGGATGACGCCGGCGTCGCTTGGCGTGAGGCCGATCTCCCGTGTGCGGTCGGCAAAGCGCGACGACGCGACCGCGCCTAACTGCGACAAGAGAAAAGCGGTCCGGTTCGGCCGGCCCGGTGTGGCTAAGTCCATGGATTCAGAATACATGCTTGACAGAATAATTCTATAGGTGAACTATTTCAGTAGTGATTCAATTAGGAAAGGTTCAGCCATGAGTAGTCGTTCGATTCCCGGCGAGGGCGGCCGTCCAGCCAGGTCAGGCGGCCCGCACCCCGGCATTCTCGCCCTGGTCAGCTTGGGCATCTTCCTCGCCAGCCTCATCACGTCCGCAATCCTGACAGGCGGCCAAACGTTCGTCTCGCCCTTTGCTTCAACCGGACAGGTGGCCGCTTTCTTCCAGCAAAACGTCGCCGCGGTGCGGGTCGGCGGCATGCTCCAATTCGGTTCTGCCGTGCCCTTGGGGATCTACGCGGCCACCGTCTACGCCCGGCAGCTCCGGCTCGGCGTACGCGTTCCCGGACCGGCCATCAGCTTCTTTGGCGGAGTCAGCGCGGCCATCTTCCTCATGGTGTCGGGCTCCCTGACCTGGTTGCTGAGCCGGCCGGAAATCACCACGGATGTGACGCTGACGCACGCACTCACGTTCCTCGCATTCGTAACCGGTGGGGTCGGCTTCGTCGTCGGAACCGGCCTCCTCATGGCGGGAATCGCCGTCCCGGCCCTGATCCTTGGCTTCATGCCCCGTTGGTTGGCTTGGACCGGCCTGGTCGTCGCCGCACTGTCAGAGTTGAGCTTCCTGTCGATGGCGATCGAGCCTCTTCAGTTCCTTCTGCCGCTCGGACGCTTCGGCGGGCTGCTCTGGCTGGTTGCCGCAGGCTTCCTGCTCCCCCGCAACCGGGCGGCCGCGAACCAAGAGCCCCGGCCGCATACGCCGCGGACAACCCGGACAACGCCATGACGACGGCGAATCCCACCCGTCCCCTGTCAGGCAAGGTCGCGCTTGCGACCGGAGCGAGCCGGGGAATCGGTGCGGAGATCGCGGCTGCGCTGGCCGGCGCCGGTGCCGACGTCGTCCTTGCCTCCCGCGACAGCGCTCGACTGTCTCGGCAGCTCGCCGCCATTAGCTCGGGTGGCGGGAAAGCGGTAGCGATGTCCGTGGATGTGGGCGATGAGGATTCGGTGAAGACGCTGCTGGCCCAGATCCTGGACCGCTTCGGCCGGCTCGACGTCGCCGTCAATAATGCCGCAGGCGGCGGGCGGACGCCGGCGCCCCTGGCCGAATGGGCGAGCGCGGAGTTCGACAGCGCCATCTCAGTCAACTTGCGCGGAGTGTTCCTCTGCCTGAAATACGAAATCGAGCTCATGCTGGCGAGCGGGAACGGCGGAGCGATCGTCAACATGTCCTCCACGGCCGGCGAACAAGGAGTCGCCGGCATGAGCGGCTACGTGGCGAGCAAGTTCGGCGTCGGCGGCCTGACCCGGGTGGCCGCGCTCGACTACGCTTCGCACGGGATCCGGGTCAACGCGATCGCTCCCGGCCCTATCCTCACCGAGCGGCTGGCCGGGGCCGGCCAATCCGCCCAGGATCGGGTGGCCGCCGCCGTGCCGCTCGGGCGGATCGGCTCCACGGCCGAGGTTGCCGCTGCCGCCGTCTGGCTCTGCTCGGAGCAGTCCTCGTTCGTCACTGGAACCGTGCTCGCAGTCGACGGCGGCCGGCTGGCCGGAACGCCTGCGTTCAACACCGGCAGAAATCGCTGAGGTCCCCACTTACCCCGAGCCGCTCCAAATGCGGCGCCACCACGGGCGCGTGTCCACAAGCTCCTGGTTCACGGCTTCCTGGGCCGCGGTTGCCTCGGCAGCCGCAGCACGGCGCTCGCGCCAGCGTTCCAGCTCGACGCCGATATCGCGGGTTTTCGTGATTACTGGAGGACCGCCCTGGAGCTGGCGCCGCGCGTCAATGACCCGGGCGTTGAAGTCCTCCACCAGATCGCGCACCTGCTTTTCCGAATACAGGGCGTCAAGCTTCGCATCCAATTCGGCATCCTCGGTGCGGAGCAGAATGGCTTTTGGGCCGAGGCCGCTGAGATGTTCGCGCTGGATGAGGCCTTTGACCCACCAATCGGGATCGTAGCGCTCCCCCAGCCCTGGTATCGGCTTGCCTGCGTACTTCAGATTGTCGAACTTCCCTTGCGCCATGGCGTCGCGGATCAGGTATTCCACCCGAGCGGCGTCGTCCACCTTCTTGCGTTTCCGCCGCTCTTCGTCGTCGGCGGCCTCGAGTTCCGCTTCTTCCCCGGCCGTCATGCCGGTGGCGCGGACATTCCGCAGCTCCATGGCTCGCTCCAGCCGGCGCTTGAACGCACCGTTTTCGCCGTTCACGGCTAATCACCGCCTTCGCTTGCGGAAATCCTGGATCTGCGTCCAAGTATTCCGCAAATGGGACATTGGCGGGATGGCACTTACAAACACCGCCTCTGTTCACGCCTAGCGCAGCTCACTAACCTGACTGGTAACGGCTAGTTCAGGAAGAGGTAACCATGGACGAACAGGGCATTCTGCACCACATCCAGTCACTTGTGGAGGAGGAGCGGGAACTCCGGGAGAAGGCAGAGGCGGCCCCGCCGGGTCCTGCGCATGCCCCCGACCGGGCAAGGCTCGAGCGCATCGAACAGGACCTGGATCAGAGCTGGGACCTGCTGCGCCAGCGGCGGGCCAAGAGGCAATACGGCGAGAACCCGAACGAGGCCAAGCCACGGCCCCCAAAGCAGGTGGAGGGCTACACGGGCTGAAGCCGCAGGAAACGAAGGACGACGACGGCGGGACGCTCCCGCCGTCGTCGTCTTGCCTAGAGAGCCGCCTTACAGCGCCGACCAGCCGCCGTCGGACGCGAGGATGGCGCCGTTGACGTTGGTGCCGTCGTCGCTGAGCAGGAAGGTGATGGATGCCGCCAACTGGGCGGCCGTCGCCGGCGTGGGGACGGTGGCCTGCATGAGCGGACCGAGGCGTTCGGCGGCCAATTGGGAGCCCCACGTTGCCTCGATGTTGGTGATGGTTGGCCCGGGGGCAACGGCGTTGAAGCGAAGCCCCTTCGGCCCGTACATCACGGCCGAGTTCTTGGTCAGTCCGACGACGGCGTGCTTCGAGGCCGTGTAGCTCGCGCCGGCGGCGGAGCCGCGCAGCCCGGCCTCGGAGGCGACGTTGACCACGGAGCCGGTGCCGGCCTCCAACATCAAGGGCACCACGGCGCGGGTCAGGCGCATGAGGGCTGTGACGTTGATCCGGAAAACGCGCTCCCACATGGCGTCGTCCACTTCGTGGATCGGGGTGAAGTTATCCATGATCCCGGCGATGTTGGCGAGGGCATCCACACGGCCGCCGGCAGCGACGACGACGGCGGCAACGGTCTCCTCGGTTGAGATGTCGCCGGCCACGGGCAGCAGGTCCAGGCCGCTGTTTTCCTCCACCAAGGCGTCAAGGCGCTCCTTGCTGATGTCGGCGGCGATGACCCTGCCGCCTTCCTTCGCGATGCGCAGGGCCGTAGCTTGGCCGATGCCCGAGCCAGCTCCGGTGACGATGACTGTCTTCCCGGCAAAACGGCCATTGATGGCGGCTTCCTGCCATGGAGTTTCGTTGCCCATGTTGTTCCTCCTGAAGGTGCTGGTGGCTTTCCGTCCACTTTATGACACTCCGTGTCATTATGTAAGAGTGGATACTGGAGAGATGCCCTCAGACCATACGAAGCCCGTCATCGGGCGCTCCACCGGACGCCCGGCGACGATTGATCCCGACGCCGTGGCCGGCGTCGCGCTCCGGCTTTTTGCCGAGAACGGCTACGAGCGGACGTCAATGGAGGACATCGCGCGCGAGGCGGGAATCGGGCGGAAGAGCCTGTACCGCTACTTCCCCAGCAAGGCTGATCTCGTCTGGGGCGGCATGGAACCGGTAGTGGAAGCTTCGGGCCGTGTGCTGGAGGCCGCCCGCACAGCGGAGCCGTCCGACGGCGGAGCGTCCGACGGCGGTATCCTCGCAGGACTGCGGGCGGCCGCCATCGCCGGAATTTCGGCGATCCCGGATCTTTCCGTAACGCGAGGGCGCCTGCGCCTGATCGCAGAGCACCCGGAGCTGGCGAGCAGGAGCTACGATGCCTTGGCTCCACAACGGGACCGGGCACGGCTTTACCTCGTTGCGCACGGCGTCCGCGAAAGCGCGGCACGCTATCTGTGCGCCGCCTATCTCGGGGCGACGTTCGAGGCCTGGATGCAATGGGCCGCCGGCACGGATCCGGATCCGGGGCCTTACCTGGCGGAGGCCGTTGGCGTACTGCGGGTTCCGGCTTCCCGGCCCGGCGGATAACCTGTGCCTGGGAGGGCAAATGACAGTTCGAAGCGCGGGCATTCTGTTGTTCCGCCGGAGCTCCACTACGGAATTGGAAGTATGGATAGCCCACATGGGCGGACCCTTCTGGGCCCACAAGGATGCACGCGCCTGGTCAATTCCCAAAGGCGAATACCTCGAGGATGAGGACCCCCTGATGGCCGCGAAGCGCGAATTCGCCGAGGAGATAGGCACTCCCCCGCCGGCCGTCGATTATCACGAGCTGGGCATCTTCCGGCAACCGTCGGGCAAACTCGTTGCGGCTTTCACGGCGGAGTCGGATTTTGAACCGGAGAACATCGTGAGCAACACGTTCGAGCTTGAGTGGCCGCGCGGATCAGGTGTCATCCGGAGCTATCCGGAGATTGACGACGCCATGTGGGCCACGGAAGCCGTCGCCCGCACCAAATTGGTGAGCGGGCAGGTGCCGATCCTCGACGCGTTGATCCGGCACCTTGGGCCACACTAGCTCTGGACGAGCGACTCGATTGGCCGCGGGGAAAGAATGGGATCCGCGTGCCGGTGGACGACCTTCCACTCACCGTCTTCCCGGCGGAAAATCGTCGTCACCCGAAGGGGAATCGGGGACACCTCATCAGATCCGCCAACTTTGGCCCGCGCCCATTCAATTTCGACGATGTACGCAAGCTCCGTCCCGGCATCGCCGGAGATTCGCTCGAACCTGATCGGCTCGCCCTCCCTGAGCCCGGAAGACGCCCGATCCATGGTCGCCTCGACTGCACTCGGGCCCCGCGCAGGCGGGCCGAGAGGATTAGCGAGCGTGACGTCGTCGCGCTTCGAGAATAGTTTCTTCTGGTGTTCCGGGTCTCCCTTGATGAATGCATCGAGCGCTCGGTGGTACTTCTCCACCATCAGGTCGAGATCGGATTCCGGCATTGCTTCCTCCAGCCACGCTCTTGCCCTGGCGCGGCGCCAAGGCCCCGTATTCGGCCATGGTGGCACCACTCACCGGGGATGTCCATACAACGAATATCCCGCAACAAGACCGGTCAGGAATGGAGAAGCGCCGCTCCCGGGCCGCGCCTAGAATGGCGGTCATGGACAACACCGTCCACGCCAGGTTCGTCCCCTAATGACTTCAGGAGTGATCATGAGCGACTCTTCCAACGAGGGAATCAAGACCGTGCTGCATCCCGTTTCCGACCTCGCCGCCGCGAAGGCGGTGTACACCGCTTTGCTCGGGACGCCGCCGCAGGCCGACGGACCGTATTACGTCGGCTTCGACGTCGCGGGCCAGCACATCGGGCTCGTCCCTGGAAGCGGACCGCAAGCCATGACCTCGCCCGTCGCCTACTGGCACGTTTCGGACATCGAGGCAAAGCTGGCAGAGGTGACTGCCGCCGGCGCTACGCTGAAGGAAGCAGCCCGCGACGTCGGGGGCGGCCGTTTGGTGGCCACCGTCACCGACCCGGACGGCAATGTCCTCGGGCTACTTCAGGATCCTCACTAGCCAAGCAATAGCCGACGAAGACCGAAGACGACCCCGCGTAAAAGATGGAGACACGATGAGCACGGCCACGAGCACGGACACCCAGTCGCCTGAGCTTCATACTGCCGACACCCACGATCTGATTCGCGTACAGGGCGCACGGGAAAACAACCTCAAGGACATCAGCATCGAGCTGCCGAAGCGTCGGTTGACGGTGTTCACGGGCGTCTCCGGTTCGGGCAAGAGCTCCCTCGTGTTCGCCACGATCGCCGCGGAGTCGCAGCGCATGATCAACGAGACGTACAGCACCTTCGTGCAAGGGTTCATGCCGACCATGGCGCGGCCGGATGTGGACCTGCTCGAGGGGCTCACGACGGCGATCATCGTCGACCAGGAGCGGATGGGCGCGAACCCCCGCTCCACCGTGGGTACCGCCACGGATGCGAACACCATGCTGCGCATGCTCTTCAGCCGGCTCGGCCAGCCGCACATCGGATCGCCCCAGGCGTTCTCGTTCAACGTCGCTTCGATCTCGGGCGCGGGCGCGGTCACTGTCGAGCGCGGCGGTACCACCACGAAGGAGCGGCGGAGTTTCAGCATCACCGGCGGCATGTGCCCGCGTTGCGAAGGACGGGGCTCGGTCACCGACTTCGACCTCACCGCACTGTACGACGCCGGCAAGTCACTTAGCGGGGGCGCGCTCACCATCCCGGGCTACAGCATGGATGGCTGGTTCGGGCGCATCTTCAGCGGCTCCGGTTTTTTCGACATGGACAAGCCGATCAGCAAGTACACCAAGAAGGAACTCCACGACCTGCTCCACAAGGAGCCCACCAAGATCAAGGTCGAGGGAATCAACCTGACCTACGAGGGCCTGATTCCCAAGATCCAGAAGTCCATGCTCTCCAAGGATCCGGAGGGAATGCAGCCACACATCCGCGCCTTCGTGGAGCGGGCCATCACCTTCACGATCTGTCCCGATTGCAACGGAACCCGGCTCACCGAGGCGGCCCGTTCGTCCAAGATCAAGGGAATCAGCATTGCGGACGCCTGCTCGATGCAGATCAGCGACCTTGCCGAATGGGTGCGCGGCCTCGACGAACCCTCCGTGGCACCACTCCTCAAGGGACTGCGGCACCTCCTCGACTCCTTCGCGGAGATCGGGCTCGGCTATCTCTCGCTCGACCGGCCGGCCGGAACGCTGTCCGGCGGTGAGGCACAGCGCACCAAGATGATCCGGCACCTGGGCTCCTCGCTCACCGATGTCACCTACGTCTTCGACGAGCCCACCATCGGCTTGCACCCGCACGACATCCAGCGCATGAACAAGCTGCTGCTGCAACTGCGGGACAAGGGCAACACCGTACTCGTCGTGGAGCACAAACCGGAGGCGATCGCGATCGCCGACCACGTCGTCGACCTCGGTCCCGGCGCGGGCACCGCCGGTGGCGAAGTGGTCTTTGAAGGCACCCTCGAAGGGCTGCGTTCCAGCGGCACCCTGACCGGGCGCCACCTCGAGGACCGCTCAACCCTCAAGAAGACGGTGCGGGCATCCGCCGGCGCACTGGAGATCCGTGGCGCGAGCGAGAACAACCTGCGCGACGTCGACATCGACATTCCGCTCGGGGTCCTGGTTGTCGTCACGGGCGTCGCCGGATCCGGCAAGAGCTCGCTGATCCACGGCTCGTTGTCCAAGCGGGACGGCGTCGTTTCGATTGACCAGGGGGCGATCAAGGGTTCGCGGCGGAGCAACCCCGCGACGTACACCGGTCTGCTCGAGCCCATCCGGAAAGCGTTCGCGAAGGCCAATGGCGTGAAGCCTGCGCTGTTCAGTGCCAACTCCGAGGGCGCATGCCCCACCTGCAACGGCGCGGGCGTCATCTACACGGATCTCGGGTTCATGGACACGGTCTCCACTCCGTGCGAGGAATGCGAAGGCAAGAGGTTCCAGGCGTCGGTGCTCGAATTCCGCCTCGGCGGCCGCAACATCGCCGAGGTGTTGGCGATGTCAGTGAAAGAGGCCGAGGAGTTCTTCTCCGCGGGCGAATCCAGGATCCCCGCAGCGCACGCAATCCTGCAGCGGCTGGCCGACGTCGGACTCGGATACCTCAGCCTCGGCCAGCCGCTCACCACCCTTTCCGGCGGCGAGCGGCAGCGGATCAAGCTGGCCACCCACATGGGCGAAAAGGGCGGCGTGCTGGTTCTCGACGAGCCCACCTCGGGTCTGCACCTGGCCGACGTCGAACAGCTGCTCGGCTTGCTGGACCGGCTTGTCGACTCCGGGAAGTCGGTCATCGTCATCGAGCACCACCAGGCGGTCATGGCGCATGCCGACTGGATTATCGACCTTGGCCCCGGCGCTGGTCACGACGGCGGACAGATCGTTTTCGAGGGCACCCCCGCCGACCTCATCGCAGGGCGTTCCACCCTCACCGGCGAGCATTTGGCGGCCTACATCGGCCGGTGAGCTCGCGGGAGGGCACTCCCTAGCTTTTGGCGGCGCCCGGTGAATGGAGGAAGAGGCTGGCGAACGCGGTAAGGAGGAGCAGCGACGCCGCGATGATGAAGCTGGCCTGCATCCCGTGGACGAAGTTGCTGCGATCGGCGATGAGGGCGCCGAAGACTGCGATGGCGACGGCGCCGCCCACTTGGCGGAAAGTATTGAAGACTGCGCTGGCCGTGCCCGCCTTTTCGCTCGGCACGCTCGCGAGCACGACGGCGGTGACCTGCGGCATCGCGATCGATCCGCCGGAACCCGTGAAAATCAGGAAGGCACCGACGAGTAGCGGCGATCCCAACGGCGCGGTGAGAAGCATCGCGGTGAGTCCCACCACCATGGACGTCAATCCGACAACCACCGGCACCCGCGTCCCGAACCGGTTCGAGAGGGTTCCGCTGATGATGTTGCCGACGATGCTGAACGCCGCGGACGGAAGGAACGTGAAACCGGCCTGAAGTGGCGTCAGCCCGAGGTGCTGCTGGAGGAAAAGGCTGACGACAAACACCGTGCCGAAGTGGCCCACCATGAACGCGAAGCCCACCGAGAGCGAGATTCTCATGCCGGTGGAGCGAAACAGTTCAAGCGGCATCATCGGGTGCCGGCCGCGCGCCTGAATCAAGAGGAAGGCCGTGAGGCTTACTGCTGCCAGTACCAGGCTCCCGATGACGGGCACCGTGCCGAAGCCTTCGGTTCCTCCCGTGATGAGGCCGTACATCAAAGCGGTCAGGGCAACGATCGCCGCGGCCTGCCCTGCCCAGTCGAACGGAGTCGGCCGTCGGGGCGACGTGGCAACGGAAGCCAGGAGCACCAGCATCGCGATGCACACGGGAAGGTTGATGCCGAACACGAGCCGCCAGTCCAGCGTGGTGAGGAGGCCCCCGACAAGCGGTCCCACGGCTCCTGCAACTGCCCCGCCGACTGCCCAGATCCCCAGCGCATGTGCGCGACGGCGGGGATCGGGAAAGGCCTGCCGAATCAGCGCCATCGACGCCGGCAGCATGATCGATGCCGCACCTCCTTGGAGGAAGCGGGCGGCAATGAGGATCTCCGACGTCGGCGCGAGTGCGCACGCGACCGACGCCACCAGGAACAGTGCGATGCCCCATCCCAGCGCTCTTTTCGCGCCGATCCGGTCCGACAGGTTACCCGCGAACAGCAGTAGCGAAGCGAACATCAGCGTGTAGCCGTCGATGACCCATTGCAGGCTGGCTGTTCCGCCCCCGAGTTCCTTGCCGATGCTGGTGAGCGCGACGTTGACGATCAGGATGTCGAGGGTGATCAGGAAAAATCCCAGCGACGCAATCATGAGCGTGAGCCGTGCGCGGGGCGCATCGGCCATGGACGAGGGAGGAACCGGAGCCGGCAACGTGGTTTCGTGACGAGTCATGATTTAAGGAAACAGCGTGTTGAGAACATCAGGGAGTCTCTGTCTTGAGGGGTACTGGAAGTGACCCCCAAAGGAGGTGCCGCCACCCGGCGATGCGCTAACCGGCAAGTCCAAGGAACACCAGCAAAGCTCTTTCAATCTCTACGAGCTGTGCGGATGTCAAACGGCCGACGCGGCTTTGCACGTTGGAACGCCGGACCGTCGTCAACTTGTCGATCATCACGTGGCTTTCCTGCCGCAAGCCGGACAGCTCTGAGGCTGAGACACTGACCCGAAGGAGGGGTGCATCAATGAGGTTTGTTGTCAGAGGAAGAACCGTGACGGAATCGGTGACGTCGAATCGGTCATCCTGGATCACAAGCGCTGGCCGCGGCTTGGAGGCGTAGACACCGCCAGCCACGGTCCAGAGTTCGCCACGGTTCACTCTTCGTCCCAAGGCGCTGACACAGCCTCGATGAACTCCTGGTCATCGGACTGGCGATCAGCAGCTGCTGCGGCAGCGGCTTGCCGGTGTGCTTCGGCGTCGAAACCGTCGGCCCGAACGTCCGGTACCCACACCTGGATTGGGCGGAAGCCGTGTTCGCGCATCCGCTTACGGTACTCGCTGACCCGATCTCGAACTGCCATGGAATCCATGTTACATGTAACACCGCTGTGGCGACAGGTTCAGAGATGCCCTCACTCGATGTGCCGCCGTCGAGCGCTAAGCCACCAGCTCCGCGGCAGCGCTGTCCATGTGCTCAAGGATGGTTTTGCGGGCCAGGGATACGTCGCCGGTCTCGATGGCGGCCACAATGTCGTGGTGACGCTCGACGCTCATGTTCTTGACGCCCTTTTCAAGGCCGGCGAACATGATGGACATCCGGATGGATCCCTCCAGCGATTCCCAGGAATGGAGCAGGGTCTCGTTGCCGGTGAGGCGGCACATGGTGCGGTGGAATTCCAGATCGGACTCGATCCGTTCCTCGAGGCTTCCCTTGGCGGCGGCCGCCATGGCATCGATGGCGGTACGCAGCGAAGTGATCACCTGTTGGCGGTCCGGCAGCTCACAGAGCGTGCGCGCCGCAAGGGACTCGAGGGCCGCCCGCACGGAGTAGATATCGCGGATTTCCTTGGCATCGAGGTGCCGGACGGAAAGCCGGCCGCGGGGTCCTGCAGACAGCAGACCCTCCTGCTCGAGTTGACGCAGGGCTTCCCGGAGCGTTCCGCGGCTGATCTGGAGCATGTCCGACAGCTCGGTCTCCACCAAGTGCCGGCCGGGCGCCAGCTCGCCGCTCGTGATGGCGGTGCGCAGGGCAGAGAGCGCCTGCTCGCGGAGGCTCTTCTTTTCCAGTCCCAGGAGGGGTGCTGTTGCTCCGGCCATCATGTCCGTCCTCAATGTCAGTGGTCGACTGTTTACAGTCGGTGTGTTAACTGTTGATCTTACGTCAGGAGCGCGGAACCGGCCCACGCCTGCTCCGCGCTCCTGCGTCCTTTGAAGAACCGGGTCAGCCCAGTTCCGCGAGGACCTTTGCCACGATCCGTTGCACGGACAATCCGTAGCGCTCGTGCAGGGTGGGCAGCGCGCCAGCGTCGAGGAACTCGTCGGGAAGTGCAACGGGAACCACGCGCTTGCCCAGCCCGGCGGTGACCACGGCCGAGGCCACGGTTTCGAACAAGCCGCCCACCACGCTGTGGTTCTCCAGCGTGACCGCCAGGCGATCGGTGTTCAGTTCCGCCAGGACGGTGGCGGCGTCGAACGGCTTGATGGTGGGCGCGTGCACGACGGCGACATCCACCTTGTGTGCGGCGAGCGCCTCCGCTGCCTGCAGCGCACGCATGGTCATGAGCCCGCTCGAGACGAACACGACGTCGTTTCCGCCGCGCAGCACCTTCGCCTTGCCGAGTTCGAACGTGTAGTCGTACTCGTCCAGCACGGTGGGGACGTTGCCGCGGAGGAGGCGCAGGTACGTAGGCCCGTCGCTGGCTGCCAGCTGCGGCACGGCCTGTTCGATGTCCACGGAATCGCACGGATCGACGATGGTCAGATTCGGCATGCCACGGAAGATCGCCATGTCCTCGGTGGCCTGGTGGCTGGGGCCGTAGCCCGTGGTCAGGCCCGGGAGCCCGCCCACGATGTTCACGTTCAGGTTCGGCTCGGCGATGTCGAGGCACAGGAAATCGTAGGCCCGGCGCGCGGCGAACACAGAATAGGTTGAGGCAAACGGAATCAAACCTGTCTCCGCCAAGCCTGCCGCCGCACCGAAGAGCAACTGCTCGGCCATGCCCATCTGGAAAAACCGCTCCGGGAACGCCTTCGCAAAGATATGCATGTCCGTGTATTTGCCGAGGTCGGCGGTGAGTCCGACGATTCGCGGGTCGGCCTCGGCGGCCTTCACCAACGCGTGGCCGAAAGGCGCCGACGAAGTCTTCTGGCCCGGGTCGGCGAAGGACGCGATCATGGCCGACGTTTTCAGCTTGGATGCTGCGCCTTTCAAAGCTGCGCCTTTCGAAGCGGTGACGGTGCTCATCGGCCGGCCTTCCCGTTGGATCCTGCGGTCAATTGCTTGCGGCAGAGCTGCCATTCGTGTTCTTCGATGCGCATGAA
Organism: Arthrobacter sp. FW306-1B-F12A; assembly: GCF_058781865.1. Taxonomy (NCBI): domain Bacteria; kingdom Bacillati; phylum Actinomycetota; class Actinomycetes; order Micrococcales; family Micrococcaceae; genus Arthrobacter; species Arthrobacter sp. FW306-1B-F12A. Next base: position 40,580 of record NZ_JBYSXD010000011.1, on the reverse strand, counting down.
GTGCGCCTTTTCGCGTTCTTCGAGCAGCGGCACGCCGCGGCCCACCTTCGTGTCACACAGGATGACGGAAGGACGCCCGACGGCGGCGGCCTGGCCGGCCGCGTTGTCGAACGCAGCCAGCAACGCACCGACGTCGTTCCCGTCCACCCGCTGCGTGTACCAACCGAAGGCTTCCCACTTCTCCGTCACGGGTTCGGTCCGGAGGACGGTGTCCGTCTTGCCATCCGCCTGCAGGGCGTTGATGTCCACCATGGCGGTCAGGTTGCCCAACTGGTGGTGGTGCGCGCCCATGGCGGCTTCCCACGTGGACCCTTCGTCAAGCTCACCGTCGGAGAGGAAGTTGTACACCCTCGCGCTGGAGCCCTCTCCCGATGGAGCGCGGTGCCGGAGGCCAAGGGCAATTCCGACAGCGATGGAGAGCCCGTGGCCAAGCGACCCTCCCGAGATTTCCATGCCCGGCGTGTATGTCGACATCCCGGACATGGGGAGGCGGGAATCGTCCGAGCCGTAGCTTTCGAGCTCCTCGACAGGAATGATTCCGGCCTCCGCCAGGGCTGCATAGTGGCCGATTGCGTAATGGCCGGTGGAAAGGAGGAAACGGTCCCGGCCCTCCCACTCGGGATCATTGGCCCGGTAGCGGAGCTGGTCCGCGTAGACCGCGGCGAGCATGTCCGCCGCACCGAGTGCCTGTCCGACGTAGCCCTGCCCCTGGACTTCGCCCATGTTGAGGGCGTGGTGCCGGATCCGGGTTGCGGCAGCGCGCACGCGTTCGATGCGTTCCATCGCGGTTTCTCCGATTCGTCCTGCCGTGTTTTGTTCCTGCGCCACCGTCATTAGACATTCACCGACTGGGGAGTGCTTTTGGTGGCCTCATCGGCCAACTGGCGTTCCTTCTTGCCCCAGGTTTCGCGGGTAGCCAATGCAGCCCAGAGGCCGATCGCGGCGTACAGGCCGAAGAGCACGGCCGGGCCCATCCAGCCCATGGCGACGAAGAGCAGGGTGGTGATGAAGGGGGTGAAGCCGGAGATGGTGGCCGAGATCTGGTAGGCCAGTGAAGCGCCGGAGGCACGGGTCTTCGCCTGGAAAAGCTCGGGGAACCAGGCGCCCTGGGCACCGGCGAGCGAGTTCTGGCAGACACCGTAGGAGACGGCGATCGTGGCAATGATGAAGATGAACAAACCGGTGTTGACCAGCAGGAACATCGGGATGGCAAACAGCACGGCGAAGGCGCAGGACCAGATGTAGACGGGGCGCCGTCCGATCCTGTCCGTGAGCCGCGCCCAGGCCTGGGTTGCGAAGATGCCGATGGCCGAAGCGATGCAGAGAGCCACCAGCGTCTGGGTCTTATCGGCCAAATGCTGACTGTTCAGGTAGGAAATCATGTACGTGATGGAGACGGCGTAGCCTGCGGTCTCGGCGATCCGGAGGCCGATGCCCTTGACGATGTTGCGCCAGTCGGTCTTCAGGACCTCCACGATGGGCGACTTCACGATTGCGCCGCTGTCCTTGACCTCGTCGAAGACGGGAGATTCCGGGACCTTGGAGCGGATGATCAAGCCAACGACAACCAAGACGATGCTGGCGAGGAACGGGATGCGCCAGGCGAGTTCGCCGCCGAGCTGGACGCTGACAAGGAAGACCAGGTTGGCCAGCAGCAGGCCCACCGGGAATCCGGCCTGGACGATGCCGGTGTACTTTCCCTTCTTCTTCCAGGGCGCGTGCTCATAACTCATCAGAATGGCTCCGCCCCATTCGGCTCCGAAGGCCAGGCCTTGGACGATGCGGACGAACACCAGCAGTGCCGGAGCCAACAGGCCCACTTGGGTGTAGGTGGGAAGCAGGCCGATCAGGAAGGTGGCCACGCCCATCAGGATGAGGGAAGCGACGAGGACCGGCTTGCGACCCAGCTTGTCGCCCAGGTGGCCGCCGATGATGCCGCCGATGGGACGGGCCGCGAAGCCGACGCCGAGGGTCGCGAAAGCGGCGAGGGTGCCTGTCACGGGATCGCCCGTGGGGAAGAACGCCGTTCCGAAGTATAGGGCAGCCGCGGTGCCGAATCCGATGAAGTCATAGGTTTCGATAACCGCGCCCACTCCGGAGCCGATGGCGACGCGCCTGGCGTCCTTGGTGCCGTGGACCGGACCGCGCATGGTCAGAGCTTCTTTGCTCATTGGTGAATCCCTTTCGAAGAGCGACTGAGGCTAGGCGCTTCAGCACTGTCGACTGTTAACACATGATACGCCAGTGTGACCTGCATCATCCATTTCTGTCAACAGTCAACTTCAAGGGTTGACTGTTAACAGTTAACTTAGCTACTGTGGTTCCCATCACTACTGCCTTCGGGCACGACTGGAGGAAACAAAGATGTTCAACTCCCGACTCGGTTGCTCGTCCATCAGCTTCCGGCACCAGGATCTGCCCGCCGCCCTGCGCACCATCGGCGGTTTGGGCTTTGAGGAAATCGACCTCGGCGCGCTGCCGGGCGTCTGCGATCACGTTCCCTATGAGCTTGATTCCGACGCCGTCTCGGCCGTGACCGCGGAGGTCGTCGCCTCAGGGTTGCGGGTCCGTTCGGTCAACGGCGATATAGGAGACCTCAACGCAGTACTCGACGCCGGCCAGCGCGCCGCCCGCGAAAGTCACCTCGACGCACTCCTCACCCTTACGGCCAACACCGGGGCGAAGGCCTTGGTCCTCCCGTGCGGAGCGTTGTCCCACGATCCCGTCCGCGGCCTCGACGAGGACCTGGACACCATCGCAGCCCAACTCGTCGGTGCCGGACAGCGCGCGGCGGAGTTCGGCGTCGAACTCTGGACAGAATCGCTGCACTTCCTCCGGTTCTGCTGGAACCTGGACCGCGCAGAACAGCTCGCCACGCGGCTGGCGGGCTCCGGCGTCGGGATTGTCATGGACTTCAGCCACATTGTCGCCGCGGGCGAAGATCCGCTGGAGTACATCGAACGCCATCGGGGCCGGATAGCCCATGTCCACTTGCGGGACGCCGTTCCGGGCAACATCAACCTGAGCATCGGAAACGGCCAGGCGGACTTCGCCGCCGGACTCAGCTCGCTCGCAGCCACCGGTTACAGCGGCCATTTCTCGCTCGAGCTCGAAACCCGCGACGTCACCCACGACGAGCGTCCGGCAGCGGCCGCCAAAGCCGCCAGCTTCATCACAGACCTCATCTGACTTTCACACCAACAAATTCAAGGAGCATCATGACCACCACCATCCAGCGCACCGCAGTCCTCACCGGGGCAACCTCGGACCGGGGAATCGGCATCACCACCGCACGCCGCTACGCCAATGACGGCTGGGCCGTCGTGATCCTGGACCTCGACGGCGAGAAGTCCGCCAAGGTCGCGGCGGAAATCGGCAACCAGTTCAACGTCCCCGCGTTCGGCTACGAGATCGACGTCGCCAACGAGGCTTCCGTCACCGCGGCGTATAACGCAGTCGCCGCCGAGATCAGCGCAGGCAACCTCCCCGCCGTCGGCGCCCTCGCGAACATCGCGGGCATCACCTCGCCAGTGCCGTTCCTCGAAACCACGCTGGAACTGTGGCACAAGATCATGGACGTCAACGCCACCGGCACCTACCTGGTGACCAAGGCCTTCCTGCCGGACATGATCGCCAACGGCTGGGGCCGCATCGTGAACATGTCCTCCGTCTCCGCCCAGCGCGGGGGCGGCGTCTTCGGCAAGGTCCCGTACTCCGCCGCAAAAGCCGCCATCCTCGGCTTCACCAAGGCCTTGGCACGCGAAATCGGCGCCACCGGCGTGACCGTGAACGCCATTACTCCGGGCGCCGTGGACACGAACATCCGCGTCGGCAGCACCGACGAGCAGGAAGCCGCCATCAACGCCGGGATTCCCCTGGGCCGCAACGCCACCACCGAGGAAATCGCGGCCGTCATCACGTTCCTCTCTTCCGAGGAATCCGCCTACCTCACAGGCACCACCATCGACATCAACGGTGGAAGCCACATCCACTAGCAGTCCCCACATCCGTAGCCGAAAGAGCCCACGATGACCAAAATCTTCAATGATCCCGCCGATTTCGCAGACGAAGCCCTCGCCGGCTTCTGCGACCTCCACTCCGGCCTGGTGCGCCAGGTTCCCGGCGGCGCAGTGCGCCGCCGTCGTCCCGAGCAGCCCAAGGTGGCCGTCCTGGCCGGCGGCGGGTCCGGGCACTACCCGGCATTCGCCGGACTCATCGGCGCGGGACTGGCCGACGGCGCCGTCGTGGGCAACATCTTCACCTCGCCTTCCGCCCAACAGGCCTATTCCGTGGCCAAGGCTGCGGATTCCGGGGCCGGCGTGGTGTTCACGTACGGCAACTATGCCGGGGACGTCCTGAACTTCGGCATGGCCAGCGAGCGCTTGGCTGCAGAAGGCATTGCCGTGGAAAACGTGCTGGTGACGGACGACATCGCGAGCGCACCGCCGTCGGAATCCGCGAAACGCCGCGGCATCGCGGGCGACTTCACGGTCTTCAAGATCATGGGCGCCGCCGCCGAAGCGGGAGCCGGACTGGCCGACGTCGTGCGCTTGGGCCGCAAAGCCAATGACCTGACCCGCACCATCGGCAGCGCCTTCCATGGCTGCACCTTCCCCGGCGCCGAAGCGCCCCTGTTCACGCTGAACGACAAGCAGATGGGACTCGGCCTGGGCATCCACGGCGAGCCCGGATTGTTCGACACCGAGCTCCCGCCGGCCAAGGAACTCGGCCAGGAACTCGTCGCTCGGCTGCTGGCGGAAACCCCGCACGGAGCGGGCAACCGCCTCGCCGTCATCCTCAACGGACTTGGCTCCACCAAGCACGAAGAACTCTTCGTCCTGTGGCTGACCGTGGCCCCGTTGCTGCGCTCAGCCGGCTACACCTTGGTCATGCCGGAGGTCGGCGAACTGGTCACGAGCCTGGACATGTCCGGCGTCTCCCTCACCATCACGTGGCTCGACGAAGAACTCGAACCGCTGTGGACAGCACCCGCTGAAACACCGGCTTACCGGCGCGGCAACGCCACCCTTGCTGGCGGTTTGCTTTCGGAGGAGGCGTACGACGGCGGCGCTGAGGCTATCGCTTTCGCGGCCACCCTGGACTCGCGCAACTACGCCGCGAGCTGCGCGGACGCGCTCGAGGCGGCGCGGAAAGCACTGCACGACGCCGAATCGCGCCTCGGCGACATGGACGCGGTAGCGGGCGACGGCGACCACGGCCGCGGAATGGTACGCGGAATTGACGCCGCAACCGCGGCAGC
>NZ_JBYSXD010000011.1:0-35310 GCF_058781865.1 Arthrobacter sp. FW306-1B-F12A | reverse complement strand
ACCGGGGGCTGGGTTTGGGGCGTTGGCCGGTGGCGCGGGAGCCGGCGATATGTTGGGTGCCGCAGGCGATGCCTGGGCGGACAAAGCGGGGGGAACCTCGGGCGTTCTGTGGGGCGCAGGCCTCCGCGCCTTCGGCGAATCCCTTGGCAACGACGAGGCGCCGGAACCGGCTGGACTCGCCGCAGCCGTGACAGCGTTCGCCGCTCGGATCACCGAACTGGGCAAGGCCGAGATAGGCGACAAGACCATGGTGGATGCCCTGCTCCCCTTCGCCGAAACCTTCAGCGAGCGCGTCTCCGAGGGTGTCCTTCCGGAGCGTGCCTGGGCTGAAGCTGCCTCGGCGGCCACCTCGGCTGCGCAAGCTACGGCCGCGCTCCGTCCCCTCAAAGGACGGGCCCGGCCGCTCGCCGAGAAAAGCCTGGGCACAGCAGACCCCGGAGCCACGTCACTGGCGATGATCTTCACCGTCATGGGCCCGCATGTTGTGAGTGCCGGGAAGGTCACGGCATGACCACGAAACGTTTCCGACTCATCCTGGGCGCCGACGAAGCAGGCGTGGACTACAAAGACCGGATTATGGCGGACTTGCGGGACGATCCGCGGGTCAGCGAAATCATCGACATCGGCGTCAACCGCAGCGACTCCACCGAAGAATTCACCACGCCCTACCCCTACGTAGGGATCAAGGCCGGCGAACTCATTCGAGACGGCCATGCAGACCGTGCCATCCTGTTCTGTGGTACCGGAATCGGCGTGGCCATCGCCGCGAACAAAGTGGACGGCATCCGCGCCACCACGGCCCACGATTCCTTCTCCGTGGAGCGGTCCATCCTGTCCAACGATTGCCAGGTGCTCACCATGGGCCAGCGCGTCGTCGGGGTGGAACTGGCCAGCAGGCTCGCACGGGAATGGCTCGGCTACGCCTTCGACCCAACGTCGGCGTCGGCGGACAAGGTCAAGGTGCTCACCGATTTCGAAGGCTGCTGAGTCGTCCTGCCCCCTCCCAACTGACTGACAGTTGTTGTCGTTTTGAGCCCTCATAACGACAACAACTGCGAGCTAGTTGGGTCCTGCAGCGCCGGGGTGGGCCTGAATTTGGGCTAGGCGTAGGGTGGAATGTGGACGATAGGAGCATTTCATGAAGAAAATCCTCATGGTACTAACCAGCGTTTCCGAGCTTGGCGATACGGGAAAGAAGACCGGCTACAACGTGGCCGAGGCTGCACATCCTTGGAAGGTCTTCAAGGATTCCGGACACTTCGTCGACTTCGCATCCATCCAGGGCGGTCAGCCCCCGCGCGACGAGGTGGACTCGAAAGATCCCATCCAGGTTGCCTTCACGGAAGACGAGGCCACACGGGCCGGCCTCTACAACACTGCCCGCGTGGACGTTGTTGATCCGGGCCAGTACGACGCAGTCTTCCTCGTGGGAGGCCACGGCACCATGTGGGACTTCCCGGACAGCGAAGGACTCCAGAAACTTGTCGCGAGCGTCTACGACGCCGGCGGTGTGGTGGGCGCGGTCTGCCACGGACCCGCGGGCCTGGTTAACGTGGACCTGGCCGACGGCTTCAGGCTCGTCGGGGGCCGGGAGGTGGCCGCCTTCACCAACGACGAAGAAGTTGCCGCAGGAATGGACAAGGTCATCCCGTTCTTCTTGGCCGATCGGCTTAAGGAACAGGGTGCGATCCACGTCTTCGCCGACGTCTTCGCAGAGAAGGTTGTCGTCTCCGACCGCTTGGTGACCGGGCAGAACCCTGCCTCCGCCGCGGGCGTAGCGAAAGAGATGGAGAAACTCCTCGCGGAGGTCATCCATCAGGAAAAGGCGGAGGAACAGCAGGAATCCGAAGCCTTGCGCGCAGAAAAGGACGCCAAGAAAGAAGCCAAGAAAGCTGCCGCAGCAGGCACAGAGCACTAACACCCGCAGCGTTTTGACACTGGCGGCCGCTCCGACGACGGGGCGGCCGCCAGTGTCGTCGGAGCGATCCCCAGTGTCGTCGACAGCCTGGAAACGACCCGCACATACCGATCAATTTCCCGTTTGCCCTTGACAAGAGTCCCCTGAACCGGTTCAGTAGAGATAACAAAACCGGTTCAGTGACCCCAATCACCAAGTGGCAATGAGGCAAACATGACAGTGACCATCAACGACGTTGCGCAGGCAGCCGGCGTGAGCAAGGGTGCCGTCTCGTACGCGTTGAATGGGCAGCCCGGCGTCAGTGATGACACCCGGGAGCGCATTCTCAGGGTAGCCCGGGAACTAGGGTGGAAGCCGAATCTTCGAGCCAAGAGCCTGTCTTCTGCCAAAGCCTTCGCCGTCGGACTCGTGGTGGCAAGGGACCCCCGGCTTCTGGGAACTGACCCCTTCTTCCCCGCATTCATCGCCGGGATCGAGACCACCTTGGTCGAGCACGAATACGTCCTGGTCCTGACGGTGGCCGCAAGCGCCGACGCCGAGGAACTGGGCTATCGGAAGCTGGCTGCCGACAGCCGCGTGGACGGCGTCATCCTCACGGACATGAGGGTTGACGACTCCCGGATCGCTTTGTTGACGAGCCTCAAGATTCCGGCCGTCACCCTTAACCGGCCCGAAACCACCTCACCGTTCCCTGCTGTCTGCATGGACGATACCGAAGGCATTGCGGCCGCCGTCGAGCACCTCGTTTCCCTGGGACACACCAGAATCGGCCACGTGGGCGGACCACAGAGTTACATCCACGGCCGAAGCCGGCGCTTGGCGTGGCAAAACGCCATGGCGAAAGCCGGGCTCGGGGCCGGTTCCTTCATCGAGGCGGACTTCACCGCAGCGGGCGGATTGGCGGCTACCGCGGAATTGCTTCGCTCGGCCCAACGGCCAACTGCGATCATCTACGCGAACGACCTGATGGCCACCGCCGGACAGTCCTACGCCCAGTCCCTCGGACTGGCGGTTCCCGATGATCTATCCATCACCGGCTACGACGACACCGAGCTCGCCAGGTACCTCAATCCTCCGTTGACGACTGTCCCCGCCGATCCGCTGCTCTGGGGGCGGGTTGCCGCCCAGCAGCTGCTTAGCCTCCTCGGCGGAGCCCCTGCGGAAGACGTCTATCTGCCATCTCCAAAACTGGTAGTCCGCGCATCCACTGGGCCGGTCCCCAGCATGCCGAATAAATAATCCTTACTAATACCGATCTACCCGCAATTGGGTGGGGTTATTTGCCATTCCCGTTTGACGGCAATGTCGCCACCGCATTTTCAGTTTTTACCCGCAAAAGGAGTTGCAATGAAGCACGGAAAAATTAGTTCGAGAGTCCTCTCCCTTACCGCTATTGCCGTTATCGGAGCCGGCCTGGCCGCATGCGGTGGAGGCGCCTCCAGCAGCACGGCTTCTGGAGCGAACTCCGCCACCACGGCCAAGGGTCCCATCAAGATCTGGTACTCAAACAACGAGTTCGAGGTGAAGTGGGGCAAGGACATGGTGGCCTCCTGGAACGCCGCCCACCCCGACCAGCAAGTCGATGCCCAGGAAATCCCGGCAGGCAAGAGCTCCGAAGAGGTCATCGGGGCGGCAATTACCGCCGGCAACGCCCCCTGCCTGGTCTTCAACACGGCCCCGGTAGCTGTTCCGCAGTTCCAGAAGCAGGGTGGCTTGGTCCCGCTGGATTCCTTCCCGGACGGCGCACAGTACATCAAGGACCGCACCGGCGATCTCGCCAACCAGTACAAGTCCTCCGACGGCAAGACGTACCAGCTTCCGTGGAAGTCCAACCCGGTGGTCCTCTTCTACAACAAGGACGTCTTCGCGAAGGCCGGCCTGGACCCGGAAAAGCCCAAGCTTGCCACGCAGTCCGAGTTCCTGGACACTGCCCGCACCCTCGTGAAGTCCGGCGCCGTCGCCAATGCCGTGTGGCCTTCGCCCACGAGCGACTTCTACCAGCCCTGGTTCGATTTCTACCCGTTCTATGCAGCCAATTCGGGTGGGACGACCCTGCTCAAGGATGGCAAGTCCACCTTCAACAGCGATCAAGGCAAGCAGGTCGCCACCATGTTCCAGACCCTCTACAAGGAGAACCTGGCATCCAAGGAAGCGTACAAGGGTGACTCCTTCGCCGACGGCAAGGCCGGCATGTCCCTCGCAGGCCCCTGGGCCGTCGCCGCTTACAAGGGCAAGGTGAATTGGGGCACGGTCCCGGTCCCGGGTGCGCAAGCCCAGACCGACGGCTCCACCTTCTCCGACGCCAAGAACATCGCCATGTACTCCTCGTGCAAAAACCAAGGAACCGCCTGGGAGGTCATGAAGTTCGCCACCAGCAAGGAACAGGACGGCAAGCTCCTCTCCGGAACGGGCCAGATGCCGATGCGCAAGGACTTGGCCACCACGTACGCGGACTACTTCAGCCAGAACCCGGCCTACAAGACCTTCGCCAACGAAGCCGCACGCACGGTGGAAGTTCCCAACGTGACCAACTCGGTGCAGATCTGGCAGACCTTCCGGGATGCCTGGAGCAAGTCCGTGATCTTCGGCAACCAGAGCATCGATGACGCCTTCAAGGGTGCATCCGACAAGATCAACCAACTGGCAGCCCAGAAGTAGCAGGCGAATCCCCATGTCACTTCGCTCAGCTGGGGTTCCCGCTACGGGAGACTCTGCGGGGCGGGCTGTGGACCAGCGGCCGGCGCCCAGGAAACGCAAGAACTTCCTGGGCCGCCAGCCACTGGGACTGCTGTTCAGCGCCCCCTACGTCATCTTCGTCCTTGCGGTGCTGGCCTACCCGCTCGGGTATGCCGTCTACATCTCCTTCCACCAGTTCTTCTTCACCGCTCCGGGCGTCCAGGTTGACCGTCCCTTCGTGGGGTTGGACAACTACATCACTGTCCTGTCCGACCCCGAAGTGCAACGTTCCTTCGCCAACATCGGCATCTTCCTGATCATCAACGTGCCGCTGACCGTGGGGCTATCCTTGGTCCTGGCCAACGCCTTGAACCGCGTGACGCGGCTCAAGACCTTCTTCCGCGTCAGCTACTACGTCCCGTACGTCACGGCGAGCGTCGCCGTCGTCGGAGTCTGGCTGTTCCTGTTCCAGCAGGACGGGCTGGTCAACGCCATTCTGGGCCCGCTGGCCCCGAACCCCTCGTGGTTGACGAACTCCTGGCTGGCAATGCCAACAGTGGCCCTGTACGTGACGTGGAAGCAATTGGGATTCTTCATCCTGCTGTACCTGGCGGCCCTACAGAACATCCCGGACGAGCTCTACGAATCCGCCTCGGTGGACGGCGGGAACAAATGGGTCCAGTTCTGGAACATCACCGTTCCGGGAGTGCGCTCGGCCAGCGTGCTGGTGACCCTGCTCGCCACCATTACCGGAGCCAACCTGTTCACCGAGCCCTATCTGCTCACCGGCGGAGGCGGACCGGACGGAGCCTCGACCTCGCCCGTGTTCCTGATGTACCAGAAGGGAATCCTGCAGGGGAATCCCGATGTGGCCGCAGCCCTCGGTGTGGTGCTCGTGATCGGCGTGCTGCTGATCGCCTTGATCCAGAAACGCCTCGTTGGCGGGAAGGAGGACTGACGTGTCGATTTTCAATAAAGCGCCTCTCAGGAACGACGACGACGACGCCCGCAGGCCACGTGCCGGCGCCTCCGAAGGAGCGACGTCCGAAGCCGATTCCAGTGCTGAGGCACCTGTATCCACGGCCTCCCGCAAAGGCAGTTCCGTGGCGAAGCGCAAGAACCTCGGCGTGGGCAGCTTCTTGCTGCTGGCCCTGGGAGCCTTCGTCTTCCTGTTCCCGTTCTACTACATGTTCATCGGCTCGCTGCAGACTTCCCCGGACACTTCGGTGGGCGGAGCTTTCCCTAGCCCGGCGAACATCACCGGCGAGAACTACAGCAACATCAACAACTCGATCGACCTGCTGAAAGGCCTGGTCAACTCGGGTATCTTCACCGGTGGCGTCATCTTCTTCACGGTGGTCTTCGGGCTCCTTGTGGGCTACGCGCTCGCCCAGATGCAATTCCGCGGCAAGGGGGTTGTCTTCGGAATGATGCTGCTGGTGCAGATGATCCCGTTCCAGCTCCTGCTCATTCCGCTGTACGTCATGATCGTGCGGGACTACGGACTCGCCGACACGTACCTGGGCATGATCCTGCCGTTCGCGATCAATTCCACCGCGGTGTTCGTGTTCCGTCAGTACTTCATGCAACTCCCCTCCACCTTGTTCGAGGCCGCCCGCATCGATGGAGCCAACGAGCTGAGGATCCTTTGGCAGATCGCGATCCCCCTGGTCCGGCCCGCCATTGTCACCGCAATCCTGCTGACCTTCATCGGTCCGTGGAATGAGTTCCTGTGGCCGTTCCTCGTCACCAAGGACCAGGCCATCCAGCCCCTCGCCGTCTCCCTGGCGAACTACATCTCGAACATCGCCGCCACGGCATCCAACCCGTTCGGCGCCATCCTTGCCGGTGCCTGCGTCCTCGCGGCGCCCGCCGTCGCGTTGTTCATCTTCTTCCAGCGCCAATTCATTTCCACCAATATCGGTTCAAGCGTAAAGGGCTAAGCTCTATGACTTCCTCAACTTCAGCACTCCCCACCGTCCCGTTCACCCTCACCCGCGCCGGCGTCATCATGACCCCGGAGGACGGGAACGAGTTCGAAGCCGAAGGCGTCCTCAACCCGGCCAGCGGCCGCGGACCCGACGGTGAGCTGTACCTCCTGCCGCGCCTCGTGGCGAAGGGCAACGTCTCCCGCGTCGGGCTCGCCAAAGTGATCATCGGCGACGACGGCGTGCCGTCCGGCGTCGAGCGCCAGGGCGTTGTCCTGGCACCGGACGAAGGGTGGGAACGGGGCCTCAACAATGCGGGAACGGAAGATCCCCGCATCACCTGGGTACCGTCCCTCGGCCGCCACCTCATGACCTATGTTGCCTACGGACCGCTTGGTCCCCGCCTGGCCTTCGCCCATTCCGAGGACCTGCGCACCTGGGACCGCCTGGGTCCCTGCCATTTCGAGTACCAGGCGGACTTGTCCATGGACTTGAACCTGTTCGCGAACAAGGACGCCGTGTTCTTCCCGGAACCGGTCAACGATCCCGACGGCGTTCCCTCCTACGCTTTGCTGCACCGCCCCATGTGGGACCTCGGCTGGATCCGCGAGGGCGAAGGCGAGCACCTGCCGGCCGGCCTCGATGACAACCGCCCGGGTATCTGGATTTCCTACGTCGCAGTTGCCGACGTCGAGAAGGACATCCGCAACCTCGTCCACATGCGCAAGCACAAGCTCGTGGCCCTGAGTGAGTTCCCTTTCGAAGAACTCAAGATCGGCGGCGGACCGGCACCTATCCGGGTCGACGAGGGCTGGCTCCTGATCTACCACGGCGTTTCCGGATCGATGGAAAAGTCCGCCTTCGACCACCAGCAGAACGTCAACTACACAGCCGCTGCGATGATCCTCGACAGTGACGATCCCTCGATCGTCATCGCCCGCAGCGACAAGCCCCTCCTGGCACCGGAAACGGAAGACGAGATCTCCGGAATCGTCCCGAACGTCGTTTTCCCCACGGCAATAGAGAAGATCGGCGAGCAACTGTTCGTCTTCTATGGGATGGCTGATTCGAAGATCGGCGTGGCACGCCTGGACCGCGCGTAAAAGCAGTATCGCGCCTAGAAGCAGTACCGCTTCACTAGTCCAGCCCTTCTTCCACGCCCCCTAGGAGTTAGACATGACACCTCCCCTTGTTTATGCACGGCTGAAATCCGCCCCGGTGGCAGTTGTTGCAACGCTGGCGATGCTCCTGGCCGGGGCAGGCGTGGCCTCGGCGACGCAGCCGGTTCCGGCCGCTGCGTCGCAGGCGCCGGCCGCGGCACCGCAGGCGCCGTTGACCAACCTGTCCCACCTGAATTTCCTGCTGGACACTGTTCCCCTGCATGCCGTGGAGGGCCACACGACGTACCAGATCGGTGAACATCCCGCGGCACAAGCACCGTGGACGTACGCCAACAAGAATGTCGACGGCAGTTACACGCGGGTAGGCGGAGGTTCCAAGGACCCGGCCACGGGCAACTGGAGCCAGGGAGCCTTCAACGCGGACGACATTGCGCGCACCGCCGTGGTCTACTTGCGCCATTGGCAGCAGACCGGCGATGCCTCGAGCCGCACCCGCGCCTTCGACCTGTTGCGCGAGCTGGCGTATTTGCAGACAACATCCGGCCCCAATGCCGGCAACGTGGTCTTGTGGCAGCAAGCCGATGGCACACTGACGCCGAGCGCCAAGCCTGTGGAACTTCCCGACCCCAGCGACTCGGCCGAGTCCTACTGGCTTGCCCGGACCGTGTGGGCGCTGGGCGAAGGGTATGCGGCGTTCAAGTCTGCCGACCCTCAGTTTGCCGCCTTCCTGCAGTCCAGGCTTGATCTCGCCGTCGGGTCCCTGAACAAGCAGTCGCTCGCCAAGTACGGGAAGTACGACGTTGCCGACGGTGCCAAGGTCCCTGCCTGGCTGATCACCGGAGGGGCGGACGCCTCGGCGGAAGCCGTGCTCGGACTCTCCGCCTACTCAAAGGCCGCGCCCGACGACGGAGCTGCCGCCACCGCGCTGAACCAGCTCACCGAAGGTGTCGCCGGGATGTCCTCGGGATCAGTTCAGCAGTGGCCCTTCGGCGCAATTCTTCCGTGGAACCAGTCCCGGACACTCTGGCACGCTTGGGGCGGAATGGCCGCGGCCGCCGTCGCGAACGCGTCCCCGGTACTGCATCGCCCCGATCTGTTGACGGCTGCCGTGAAGGACTCCGCCCAATTCACTCCGCAGCTCCTCGCCGCCGGTGGACCGGACAACGCCTGGAGCCCGACCCCGGGTGAGGCGCAGATAGCCTATGGCGTGGACTCGCGGGTCGAAGGACTCGTGGCGACCGCAAGAGCCGCTAATGCTCCCGGCCTGCTGGACGTCGCCGCAGTTGCTGCCGGCTGGTACTTCGGTGCCAACCGCAGTGGAAAGCCCGCCTACAACCCGGCAACAGGTACCGCGATCGACGGCATCGAAACCGACGGACGCGTCAACCCCAACTCCGGGGCGGAATCCACCATCCACACGTTGTTGTCCATGCTCGCTTTGGACGCCAATCCGGAGCTCAAGGCCAAGGCCTTGGGGATCAGCAGCACCGTGGGGACGGACGGACTCAAGGTAGCCGAGGCCGAGACCGGCACCATCAGCGGCGGCGCAGTCGTCAAACCCGCCTCCGCATGGACCGGTGAGGCGAACTGGTCCGGCGGCGCATACGTCGCCCTCAACGCGGGCGGCACCCTGAAGATCACGGTCCCGGTCTCGGACCAGGCACGGAACGCATACCCGATCGTGAACCAGCGCCCGGAAGCCGCCGGCATGACGTCGTGGACATCCGGGACCACATTCCTCGGCAGCACGCCCAACGGTGGCGCCGGGGAGCAAGGCATCACGGCAGCTCCGGGCAAGCTCTTCCCGTTCTCCCTTGACCACGCAATCCCGGCGGGCCAGGACAGCCTGACCGCCAAGGCCGGAAGCGACGTGTCGATCGACGGCGTGCTGCTGCAGCCGCAGATTTCCTCGGTTTCCGTCTCCGGTTCCGGAGGCCAATCGACCCTGTACATCAGCGCGGCGACGGGAAGCACCGATCGAAAAGTGGACATGCCCCAAGGGTTCCATTTGAGCCAGGAGGCCTTTGACGCTTCCGGCCAGCCCGTCACACCGGGCCCAGACCAGAACGGCGCCGACCACTCCGGCCGCGTCACTGTAGCCCCGGGTGGATTCACCTGGGTAACGCTGGTCCGCAACTGACAGTTATCACCACAGGAAGAACCCATGCAGAAAATCACCAAAGAAGCCTTGCTCCACAGCTACGAGGGAGCACTCACGTTCAGCAATCCGCTGACCGACACCATTTCTACCGACCAGTTTTCCGCCGCGTATCCCGAGCACCCGGAATGGGCGGTGGGCCCGTTCCGCAAGGACGATTCCCTGACGTTCCGGCAAGTCCAGGACTGGGCCGATCCGACCGGCATCGGCTGGACCGCGGATTCAATCTTCAATCCCTCCGTCATGGAGCGGGACGGCAAGCTCTACCTCTTCTACCGCGCATCCCCCCGCAAGGAATCGGTCTCGAGCCGTATCGGCGTCGCCGTCTACCATCCCGAAACCGGGTGGCAGGACAGCCCCTCCAACCCGGTGATCTACCCCACCCAGGACAATGAGATCCTTGGCTGCGAAGATCCCAAGGTGTACCACGCCAATGGCCGCTACTACATGTTCTACAACGGGATCTGGACGATCGACCGCAGCGAGGAGCAGGCCGGCCAAGACCCGGATGTCTATCCCCTGGGCGACGTCGGCTGCGACATCAATGTCGCGGTGTCCGACGACTTGATCCACTGGGAAAAGCTCGGCCTGGCTGTCCCTTACGAGGTTTCGCGGTTCTGGGCGAAGGGGGCGGTCATCCCCCGGAACGCCCAGGGCGACGCCGTCAAGATCGGTGGGCACTACCTGATGTATCTGTCCGAGGGCTGCGGGGGGACCACGCATGTGGGACGGTCCACGGACATGGTGAACTGGACGTTTGAACCGCAGGAGTACCTGGACCTTGGGCCGCTGGGCGGCTCACTGCACGAAGTGGCTTGCGCCATTGTCGACGACGGCGGCAACCCCGGGACCGACGGTGGCAAGCTGGTCCTGGACTTCTTCTACGGCGACGCAGACGGCCAATTTTCCGCAGCGCAGGCGCTCTACGACGTGAACGAACCGTTCACCCAGAAGGCGATGCACAGGGGAGGCTCGCTGGCTTGGGGCGGCCTGCTCAAGTTCGGCGGAACCTGGATGTTCGCCCAAGGCTGGGATGCCCCGTCCGGATCGCGGGAGATGTATTTCTACCGGGCAGACCAGGGCTAAGAGTGACGCACCCCAGCACCCTCGGCGCGGTCGTAGGTTTGGACATCGGCGGTTCGAAGACGCGCGGCATCAAATGGCTGAATGGCACCGCCGTCGCCGATACTTCCGGCGGCAGCGCCAATGTCCAGAACGTGAGCCGTGCCGAGGCCCGCCGCAATCTGGAGGGCGTCTTCGCCACCCTCCAGGGAGGGTCCGTTGCGCGGGTGGTGGTTGGTTCCGGAGGGATCGACACCCCCGAAGATGCGAACGCGCTGACGGAACTGATCCAACCATTGGCTCCCGACGCCGTCGTCTCCGTTGTCCATGACACGCGCCTGCTGCTGGCGGCCGCAGGTTGCAGCACGGGAATCGCCGTGATCGCCGGCACCGGATCCGCGGCCTGGGGCACTAACGGCGAGGACGAGGCGCGCGCGGGCGGCTGGGGCTACTTGCTTGGCGACGAAGGCAGCGGATACTGGTTCGGTCGAGAAGCGGTGAGGTACAGCCTCGAACGCATGAACAGCGGCCTGCGCCCGGACGAACTGACGAAGGCGCTTATGAAATCTTGTGGACTCCTCGGCCCGGAAGGTTTGATCGCCCTTTTCCATGGAGACGCGGGACGCGAGTTTTGGGCGTCGAAATCATCGATTGTCTTCGAGTGCGCGGCCTCGGGGCATACCGCTTCCTTGGACATGATCCTCCAGGCTGGGGCCGATCTTGCCTCGTTGGCGGCGAAATGCGCTGGGCAATTGAACATCGAGGGGCCCATCGTCCTTGGCGGTGGCCTAGGGATGAACCAGCCCACTTTGCAGGCGGCCATGCGGATAGCCCTTGCTACCCGGGGTCTCCACACTCTGCAGGTTCTGACCCAGGATCCGGTCTTCGGCGCTCTGCGTCTTGCATCCCACTAGGCACCGCTGTGATGAGTCTCACTAGCAACAAACGCCGTTCTGGCTTGAGCAGTCCGCGCCTCGCTGTGCACTATGGAAAAGCTGTACGGCGGCCTTCGCACTGGCGCGATGGCCGGATATCCGGATTCATGAATGGAAGCACTGAACAATGACGTTTGAAACTGCCGACTCCGTAACCCTCAAGATTTGGGACCGCTCAACCACCCACCACACGCTGGACGCACTGGTGCACGACTTCTCGGTGCGCCACAACACCTCCAAGGCCAGCATCGCGGTCACCTGCAGCGGGCCCAACACCTTCACTGTCAGCCTGACCGGCAGCGCTGCCAAGGCCACGTCCTTCGACGCGCAGTCCCTGTAACGGCACCTTCGAGGCACGAAGCGACGACGACGGCGGGAGTCACCTCCCGCCGTCGTTCACTTTTCCGGGCCTGTTCGAAGTGAAGGGTCAGGCGCGGGAGTGCTCCGAAAGGAGCGCGTCGATCTGGCCGGCGGCCTCCTTCATTCCCTCCTCCATACCCATGTCGATCATCTTCTTCATCTGTTCTTCTGATTCGAAGATGGACAGGATGGTCATGCGGGTGCGGTCGCCTGTCTCCTCGATGGTCACGATCGCGTGGCCGGCACCTATCTCCTCGACGGGTGCGCCATTTTCGTCGGCAAAACCGTCGTCGAACTCCAGCCTGTTCGGAGCTTGGACGGACGTGATGCGCCACCAGCCGCGGGGCTTCTCGCCGTCGGGACCCGTCATGAAATAGCTGGCCTTCCCGCCCGGCTCGAACTCGTACTGCTCGAACGTGGCCGGCCACGTGGGCGGACCCCACCAGCGCTCAAGCTGGCGCGGGTCTTCCCAGATTTGCCAGACCTGTTCGGGGCTGGCATCGAACTCAGCGACGAGGGTCAAGGTCAACGCTTCGGGATTCTGGGTGGAACTGATAACCGTCATTGCGGAACCCTTCCTATTTTTCGGCGAGGATGTCTGCGATCCGCTCGACGCGCTGCCGCCAGATCGCCTCGTACTCATCGAGCAGCTGGCGGGCTTTCTGCAAGCCATCATGGTTACCCCGCACGATCTGCTCCCTTCCACGCTTCTCCTTCGTTACAAGGGAGGCGCGCTCCAAAACCGCCACGTGTTTCTGGACGGCGGCGAAGCTCATGGCGTAGAGGGCAGCCAAGCCGGACACTGAATACTCCCCGACAGTCACCCGCCGGACGATATCCCGGCGCGTGGCATCGGCAAGTGCCTGGAACAGGCGGTCAAGTTCGGTGTCGCTGAGCTGATCTACAACCATTTGGTTGTAGGATATTCCGATGGCGGAGGGGTGTCAACGGGCATGGATACTTTGCACTAGTCGAACTTCAGCGGAGTCCAGCCGAACGGAATCGGGCCGCGTACTCTTGCCCGGCTTCTATCGGCTTCGTCCGACCAACCCTGCCCGGACTTTGCCATGGGTGCACCACAGGCGCCCCGAGCCACCCGGAAGCCCACGTCTTCCAAGACGGCATCAGGAGCACTGCCGCGCCGCACCGACGCACGCACATTCCAGGCGTCGTCAGCCCAGCCACCGCCACGGAATGCCCTGTAGTCGCCGTATCTCGCGGGATCCGCATAGTCCCAGCACCATTCCCAGACATTGCCGAGCGTGTCGTAGGCGCCGAACCCGTTGGGAGCTTTAAGCGCCCCGTCGCTGGGCGCGGACAGCCCATCCTTCGCGGTCCAGGCAATCTCATAGAGCGGACCATAGTGCGGGCCAACCGATCCGGCACGGCATGCGTATTCCCATTCCGCCTCTGTGGGCAGCCGGTAGCCGTTGGCCGCGACGTTCCATTCGACATTTCGTCCGGTGCGGGCATAGGCCGGGCTGATGCCTTCCGCTTCAGATGCCGCATTGCACCAGTCGATGGCCTCAAGCCAGGTGACACCGTGTGCCGGCGCGTTTGGAGAGTGACCACGGCTGGGGTCATTCTTGACCCCGGCAAACTCGGCTCGAGTGACCGCTGTCCTTCCAATCTCGAAGGCGACAAGGTCCACCGAGTCGGTGCGGCCGCTGCGCGCGTCCCGGAGTCCAATCTGCCCACCAGGCAGGCTGAGGAGGTCTGGCGGCTTGATGAGCCTCAGACCTCCGCCACCGGCGCCGCGAACTGGGCTTCGTAGAGCCGAGAGTACGCGCCACCGGAGGCCAGCAGCTCCGCATGGGTGCCCTGTTCCACAATCTGCCCGGCCTCCATCACCAGGATGAGGTTGGCGTCGCGGATCGTGGACAGGCGGTGCGCGATCACAAAGCTGGTCCGGTCAGACCGCAGGGCATTCATGGCCTTCTGGACCAGGACCTCGGTCCGGGTGTCCACGGAGCTCGTGGCCTCGTCCAGGATCAAGACCGACGGACGGGCCAGGAACGCCCGGGCGATGGTGAGCAACTGCTTCTCACCGGCGGAAACGTTGCTGCCCTCGTCGTCGAGCACTGTGTCGTAGCCCTCCGGGAGGGAGTGGACGAAGCGATCTACGTACGTTGCTTGTGCCGCCTCCAGTATCTCGGCTTCGGTGGCGTCTGGCCGTCCATAGGCGATGTTGTCCCGGATGGTACCGCCGAACAGCCAGGTGTCCTGGAGTACCATGCCCATCCGCGAGCGCAACTCGTAGCGGGACATCGAGGCGACGTCGACGCCGTCGAGCGTTATCCGCCCGGCGTCGAGCTCGTAGAAGCGCATCATCAGGTTCACCAGGGTGGTCTTGCCCGCCCCGGTTGGCCCGACGATCGCCACAGACTGGCCGGGCTCGGCCACCAGGCTCAGATTCTGGATCAACGGCTTGTCCGGCGAGTAGGAGAAGGAAATGTTCTCGAACACCAAGCGTCCGCGCGTTACCTCGGGAACAGCGGAGGGCTCAGGATCAGCGCTTTGCTCCTCGGTGTCGAGCAGCGCGAAGACTCGCTCGGCGGACGCGACGCCGGACTGAAGCAGATTGGCCATCGACCCAAGCTGGGCCAGGGGCTGCGTGAACTGCCGTGAGTACTGGATGAAGGCCTGGACATCGCCCAACTGCATGGCGCCCGAAGCTACCTGAAGGCCACCCACCACGGCGATCCCCACATAGACGAGGTTGCCGATGAATGTCAGTGCCGGCATGATCAAGCCGCTGATGAACTGGGCGCCGAAGCTGGCCGAGAACAGTTCTGCGTTCTTCTCGCGGAAGCGCTCCTCCACTTCGCGCTGGCGGCCGAACACCTTCACGAGCGCGTGGCCGGTGTAGGTTTCTTCGATCTGGCCGTTCAGCTCGCCGGTGTTCTTCCACTGGGCCACGAACAGCTTCTGCGAGCGCTTGGCAATCAGCACGGTGGTCACGAGCGTCAACGGCACTGTGACCAGGGTGATCAGCGCCAGGATCGGCGAGAGCAGGAACATCATGAAGATGACGCCGGCCACTGTCAGCAGGGACGTGACTGCCTGGCTGATGGACTGTTGGAGGCTTTGCGAGATGTTGTCGACGTCGTTGGTCACGCGGCTGAGCAGTTCACCACGCTGCACTGAATCGAAATAGCGCAGCGGGAGCCGGTTGATTTTCGCTTCGATCTGCTCGCGGAGCCGGTACACGGTTCGCTGCACGACGCCGTTGAGCACGTACGCCTGGATCCAGCCGAACGCTGAGGCCAGGACATACAAGACAAGCACCCACAGCAGGATCGAGGACAACGCCCCGAAGTCGATTCCGACGCCGGGAGTCAGGTCCATGCCCTTCAACATGTCCGCTTTGGCGCCCTGGCCGGAAGCGCGCAGCCCGTCGATGACCTGTTGCTTGCTTACTCCGGCGGGAAGCTGCTTGGATACGACGCCGGCGAAGATCAAGTTGGTGCCCTCGCCGAGAAGCCGGGGACCGATCACGGACAGCGTCACGCTGGCCACGGCGAGGAAGAGGACCAGGGTCAGCCACAAGCGCTCGGGCCGCAGCGTACCCAGGAGCCGCTTGGCCGAGGGCAGGAAGTTCATGGCCTTTTCGGCTGGGATGCTCATTCCCGCGAACGGTCCGCCACGGCCTGGTCCCATCGGGGGACGCTGCGGGCGGTTGGCGGTGCCTGCTGTGCTGCTCATGCCGCCTCCTCCGCTGCCAGTTGCGAGGAAACTATCTCGCGGTACGTTTCGGAAGTCTCAAGCAACTCTTCGTGGGTTCCGCGCCCCACCAGCCGCCCGTCGTCGAGCACCAGAATCTGCTCGGCGTCCGCGATGCTGGACACCCGCTGCGCAATGATGACCATGGTGGCGCCCGAAGTGTGGCGCTTGAGTGCCTGGCGGAGCCTGGCATCGGTGGCAGTGTCCAGCGAGGAGAAGGAGTCGTCGAAGATGTAGAGCTCGGGCTGCTTCACGAGTGCCCGGGCGATTGCCAGGCGCTGCCGCTGACCGCCGGAAACGTTGGTGCCGCCTTGCGAGATCGGAGCGTCAAGCCCGCCTTCCATCTCCTCGACGAAGTCCTGGGCCTGCGCAATGGAGAGGGCCCGCCAGAGTTCTTCCTCGGTGGCGTCGGGCTTGCCATAGAGCAGGTTGCTGCGCACCGTGCCGGAGAACAGGTAGGGCTTTTGCGGGACCAGCCCGATGTGCCCCCACAAGAGGTCCGGGTGCAGTTCGCGGACGTCGACGTCGTCGATCCGCACCGAGCCGCTGCTCGCGTCGAAGAGCCGTGGCAGCAAGTTCACCAAGGTGGTCTTGCCCGCGCCCGTGCTGCCGATGATCGCCGTCGTCTGGCCAGCGCGTGCCCGGAAGCTGATGCCGCTCAGGACGGGCTGCTCGGCACCCGGGTAGGCGAATCCGACGTCGAGCAATTCCAGCTCGCCGCGGCCTGCGGTCTCCGTCACCGGGTTCGCGGGAGGTTGCACGCTCGATTGGGTCTCCAACACCTGCCCGATGCGGTCAGCCGACACAGCCGCACGCGGGATCATGACGGCCATGAACGTAGCCATCATGACGGACATGAGAATCTGCATGAGGTAGCTCAGGAAGGCGATCAAGGTTCCTACCTGCATGGATCCGTCATCGATCCGGAACGATCCGAACCAGATCACGGCCACGCTGGAGACGTTGAGCACCAGCATCACCACCGGGAACATGAGGGCCATGAGCCGCCCCGCGCGCAACGCCATCTCCGTGACGTCCCGGTTCGCGGAGGCGAAGCGTTCCGTCTCCATGTCCTCGCGCACGAACGCACGTACCACGCGGATGCCGGCGAGCTGTTCGCGGAGCACCCGGTTCACGGTGTCGATCCGGACCTGCATCTTGCGGAACAGCGGAACCATCCGGCTGACAATGAGGCCCACCGCAACGAGCAGCACGGGGACGCTCACGGCAATCAGCCAGGACAACTGCGCATCCTGCCGGACCGCCATGATCACCCCGCCGATGCTGAGCATGGGCGCCGCCACCATGAGGGTGCAGGACATCAGGACGAGCTGTTGGACTTGCTGCACGTCGTTGGTGGAGCGGGTGATCAGCGACGGCGCACCGAAGCGGGTGACCTCCTGCTCGGAGAACTCCCCCACCCTGGTGAAAATGGCCCCGCGCAGGTCCCGCCCCAGGCCCATGGCGGCTTTCGCGCCGAAGTACACGGCTGTGATCGAACACGCGATCTGCAGGAGGGTGATGAGCAACATGAGGCTGCCGGTGCCCAGGATGTACCCGGTATCCCCCTTGGCCACGCCTTCGTCAATGATGTCGGCATTCAGTGTGGGCAAGTACAGCGACGCGATGGACTGCGCCAACTGGAAAATGACGACGGCGATCAGTAGCCGCCGATGTGGCCGCAGGTACTGAACGAGAAGTTTCCAGAGCATCGTTCTCCAACTCACGTAGTGATTCGAAGGCCAGTCTACGACTGGTTGCTGGGGGCAACTAGAGCTTTCCCTCAGGGCGAAGCGTGGCGGGCGATCAGGTGCACCCTCGCTCAGATATGGGGCCTCTTTCCCCAACCCTCGCTCAGATATGGGGCCCCTTCCCCCAACCCTCGCTCAGATCGTGGGGCTTACCGCGCAAGAGCAACGCCGATCTCGCGATTCACTGCGGGGATGATTTCGGTGGCCAGGAGCTCGATAGACCGCGCCGTCTCAGCGAAAGGCAACCCGCCGAGACCGACCTGAGCCAGATATCGCGTGTTACCGAGGGCGCTATGAATTTCCAGTAGCTTTTCGACGAGCTGTTGGGGGCTTCCCACAAGCAGGCCGCCACCCGGTTCGGTCCATTCATCGAAGGTGTTCCGCGGGAAATGGTCAACAGGCCGGGGCATGTTCTGCTCGAAGTAGGCGCGATAGTAAGGGTAGAAGGTGTCCCGTGCCTGCTGCGACGTCGGCGCCACATAGAAATGGCCACCCGCGCCGACTGGCAGGGCGGCACCGTCGTGTCCCGCGTTTTCAGCGGTCTCCCGGTACAGTTCCACGAGCCGGCGGAATCGTGCCGGCCCGGACAGCAGAGCGATAAACAACGGCAGGCCCAACCGCCCCGCCCGGACGAAACTCTGCGGAGTACCGCCCACGCCCACCCAGATGGGCAACTTTTCCTGGATCGGACGCGGCGCTATGTCCATCCCGGAGACGGTTTGGGTCAGGCTTCCCTCGCAGCGAAGGTTGTCGTTGTCACGCAGCGCGAGCAACATGTTCAGCTTCTCTTCGAACAGCTCGTCATAGTCCTCCAATCTGTGGCCAAACAAGGAGTACGACTCCACAAAGGCGCCACGGCCGGCAATGATCTCTGCCCGCCCGCCCGAAATTAGATCCAGCGTGGAGAACTGCTCGAAGAGCCGGACAGGGTCCTGGGTGGAGAGAACCGTGACGGCGGTGCCCAGCCGAAGCTTGGTGGTTTCCCGAGCGATGGCCGCGAGCACCATTTCCGGGGCAGAGAGGGCGAAATCGTGCCGATGATGCTCCCCCAGGCCCAGGAACGATAGTCCTGCCTACTCGGCAAGCTTCGCCAGCTCAATGATGTCCTTGACCCGCTGGTGCGGTGACAGGGAGGCTCCGGTCTTGATGTCGCGGGATAGCTCACCGAAAGTGAAGATTCCCAAAATCCATAATTAATTGAACATTCAAGTATTTGGATTCATTCCCGAGCCGTTAGTGAGGGAGCGTCCGCCGCAACCCCCACATACCTGAGCGAGCGTCCGCCGCAACCCCCACATACGTGAGCGAGCGTCATGATGGCGCGGAGCGTGCCGGCGTCGTACCCGGACAGTAGGCTGGAGACGCTCGGCAAGATCCGCTACGAAAGGACCGTAGTCATGGCTTACATCACCGTCGGAAATGAAAACAGCACCGAGATCGAGATCTACTACGAGGACCACGGGACCGGCCAGGCAGTGGTCCTTATCCACGGCTACCCTTTGGACGGTTCGTCCTGGGAGAAGCAGGCCGCCGCACTGCTCGACGCCGGCTACCGCGTCATCACCTACGACCGCCGCGGCTTCGGCAAGTCCAGCAAGCCGACCGTCGGCTACGACTACGACACCTTCGCCGCGGACCTCAACACCCTCCTGAACACCATCGATGTGAACGATGCCGTCCTGGTGGGCTTCTCGATGGGTACCGGCGAAGTGGCACGCTACATCAGCACCTACGGCTCGGCCCGGGTGGCGAAAGCAGTGTTCCTCGCATCCTTGGAGCCGTTCCTCCTACAGGCGGCGGACAACCCCGGAGGCGTCCCGCAGTCAGTGTTCGATGGTCTCACGGAAGCCGTCATTTCCGATCGCTATGCTTTCTTCACCGAATTCTTCAACAACTTCTACAACGCCTCCACTTTCCTCGGAACGCACCGCCTGAGCCACGAGGCAGTCGCCGCCAGCTGGAACCTGGCAGCCCAGTCAGGCGCCTACGCTTCGGTGGCGGCGCAGCCCACGTGGCTCACGGATTTCAGGGCCGACATCCCCAAGATCGACGTTCCCGCCCTGATCGTGCACGGCACCGCGGACAACATCCTCCCCATCGACGTCACCGGCCGGAGGTTCGCCGAAGCGCTCCCCAGTGCCGAATATGTCGAAATCGACGGCGCCCCGCACGGCCTGTTGTGGACGCATGGCGCCGAGATCAACCAGGCTTTGCTCGGCTTCCTCGCGAAGTAGGGATTCCTGACAAAAAATTAGGGCGAAACTAACTGAATATCGCGGGAACCTTAACGCCTCTGGTCCAGTCTTAATGCAAGCACAGGCGGAACCCATTCGCCGGCGAAAGCACTAAAGCTGCAAGGGGAGCAGGACCGGCCATGAAGACAACAACAGCCCTGGACGAGGTCACCGCCATCAATGGCGTAATCACCGATCAGCAACCCATTGACTTCCACGCTTTGGGGCTCGCCGGCTGCATCGACCGCTTGGCCTCACCGCTCCGCCGCCAAGGGACCGAAATCCATTGGGAGACGCCGCACCACGGTGTCGAAATCTCGTCCGGCTCCGCTTCCTTGCTCTACCACGCCGCCAAGGAAGTGCTCAGCAACGCCTTCAAGTATGCGCATGCCCACGACGTCACCGTCCGCTTGGCCGCTGTGTACCACGGGATCCGGCTGACTGTCACGGACAACGGCGCGGGCTTCGACAGCCAGGCGACTCCCGCGGGCGCACACCACGGATTCGGGCTCCGCCTCATGTCCATCGCCGTCAGCGAAGTGGGCGGCGACGTCTCGGTCGTCTCCAGCCCAGGCAAGGGTACCTGCGTCACCGTCACTTTGCCGCTCGACTGATAGGCGTCGATGCCCGACGGCGGCAGGCACCCGCCGTCGTCGGTTTCGGCGCTGCTGGTTCGCTATTCAAGTGAATCTGGTATGAAAGGCGAATGACCCCGTACAAATCGGAACCGCCTCTGGGCGGCTCCCGCGCACACATCAAGTCGATTTTCCCCTCGCTGGCTCCCAGTGAACAGCGGGTGGCGCAATTGTGCCTCGAGTCCCCCGAAACCGTGGCCAGGATGTCAGTAGCCGATCTGGTCACCCGGACGGGCACATCGCCTGCGACGATCGTCCGGGCGTGCAAAAGCATGGGCTTCGACGGATTCCAGCACTTGCGCCAAGTCCTGCTGCGCGATCTGGGCGCCGCGGCACGGGACAGCATCCAGCAGGAAGAATCGGGGGCAACCGGCGAACCCGGTTCCTCGGAACACCTGGTCTCCGGGATCTTTTCCCGCGCCTCCCACGATATCCGCGGAGCTTTAGGGTCTTTGGACTTCGAGGCGTTCGATGCGGCGGTCCGCGCGATTCGCCAGGGCGGACGCCTGCTGGTGGTGGCGAATGGTGGTTCACTCGCTCCGGCCCAATCGCTTGCCCTGCGTTTTCTGGCCGCGGGCGTTGGATGCGAGGCGCCATCCGACATTGTTTCGCAGCACATCACCGCCAAGCTCCTCTCCGCGGGCGACGTCTGCATCGCCGTGAGCGACAGCGGAATGAACTCCTTCACTGTTGGTTCTGCCCGGATAGCGGCTGAACGCAAGGCCACGGTGATCGGGGTAACCAGCTACGCGAAGTCTGAGCTTGCCGATCTCTCGACCCACACGCTCGTGGCCGGGGCGGAATTCCATTCCTGGAACGACCAGCTGCCTATTGGAAATATCGTCCAGATGCTGGTGCTGTCCGCCCTGCACGCCGCAGTGACCGCGGATTCCCCTGAGGTTGAGCGCGCCCGCTCCGCGGTGTTCGAGGAAGTCCTCCACATGGTGGAAAACCCCGAATAGTTTTTGGCGCGAAACGCGGGCAGTTTCAACTGTTTCCTGTCCGCGCACGGGGAGTTCATCAACTCCGCACCGACCGTTAATGATCGAGCCCCACCCTTCAAGGGTAAGACGTTTCCTAAATAATTCGATTTAGGAAACATCGTTTCCCCGGAGGTGCTCGTGGGCCGACTTGTGCTCAACCAGTTGTCGCGTTCATTCAAGAACGTGTCGGCGGTAAAGAACGTATCGCTCACCGTCGAAGATGGTGATTTCCTGGTCCTGCTCGGCCCCAGCGGCTGCGGCAAGACCACCCTGCTCCGTATGATCGCGGGCCTGTTGGAACCGACGTCGGGCTCGCTCGAACTGGACGGAACGGACATCACCGCCGCTCCATCCAAGAAACGCGATTTGGCGATGGTGTTCCAGAGCTACGCGCTGTATCCGCACCTCAGCGTGGCGAAGAACCTCGCCTTCCCGCTCCACGTGCGGCGCACCGACAAGCAGGAAGTCAAGAAGCGCGTCGAAGCCGTGGCCGACATGGTGGAGATCGGCCACCTCCTGGACCGCAAACCCAAGGAACTCTCCGGTGGCCAGCGCCAACGAGTCGCAGTAGCCCGCGCCTTGGTGCGCGAACCCAAGGCCTTCCTCATGGACGAACCGCTGTCCAACCTGGATGCCAAGCTCCGGACCGCAACCCGGCAGGAGCTGGCCGGACTGCACAAGCGCCTCGGTGCCACGTTCATCTACGTCACGCACGACCAAGTGGAAGCCATGACCATGGCAACCAAGATCGCGCTGCTCAACGGGGGCCAACTCGAGCAACTCGGCACGCCGGAAGAGCTCTACGACAAGCCGGCATCCGTATTCGCCGCAGGCTTCCTTGGTTCCCCTGCCACCAACCTGATCGATGCCGAACTTTCGACCAGCAACGGCTCCATCACCGTCATGGCGCCTTCAGTCGAAGCAGTGCTGTGGGACGGGGAAACACCCCGGCGGGACGTGGTGCTGGGCGTCCGCCCGGAACACCTGAGCATCCACGCACCCGGTTCTTCCGCAGCCGCGCCGAGCTCCGGGGCAGCCCTGCGGGGCATCGTTGACCTGGCCGAAAACCTCGGCAGCGAACAAGTGATCTATTGCCGCGTCGGCGGGAACCGCGTGGCCGTCCGCGCCCCGCGAGGCCAACACTGGGAGCCGGGCAACGCCGTCGTACTCAGTGCCGATGCCAAGAACCTCCATCTCTTTGACCGCGCAAGCGGCCGCCGCCTCGAATGGCAAGCAGACGCGAAGCATGCCTCCACAGCCAGCTCCGCGCAGCCGGCGGCATCTGCCTAGCCTCCCCTCTTCCGGACCCAAGCCTGAACCAGCAGCACCCACCCAACCCAGCAATCAAGGAAATATTGTGCGCCCTCTCCGTTCAATTGCACTGACCATCGCCGCCGGCACGGCAGCCCTGGCACTCGCGGGCTGCTCCGGCACCTCGCAGGCCAGCACCGTGAGCAACCAAGCCATCCCTGAGCTCACAGCAGACCAGCAAGTCAACATCACCTTCGAAAGCTACAACCTGGCCCAGGCTGGCGTGTGGACCGATACCGTCAAAGGCCTCGTAGCCGACTTCGAGAAGGCCCACCCCAACATCCACGTCACCGCGCAGGCACCACAGGGCGGCGGCGCCGTCGGGTCCAACACGGTCAGCAGCGTCCAGACGCAGCTCCTTGCCGGACACGCGCCCGACGTCGCGCAGTTGACGTTCGATTCCCTCGACTTCGCCGCCACCCAGCTCGGTGCCCAGCCCATCAGCGACCTCGTCGGCCAGAAAGCCGTCGACGACGCCCTCGGCGGTGCCCACCCGTTCCACCCCAACGCAAAGCACCTGGCCGACTGGAACGGCAAGACCTACGGCATTCCCTACGTTTTCTCCACGCCCGTCCTGTTCTACAACGCCACCAAGCTCGCCGACGCCGGAATCACCAACCCTGACCTCTCCACCTGGGACAAGGTGGAAGCAGCCGCAAAAGCGGTCTCCGCGAAGACCGGAAAACCGTCCTTGGACATCTCCTGCGCAAGCATCGGGGGCAACTGGTGCATGCAGGGTGTCTTCAAGTCGAACGGGGCCCAGGTCCTCTCCGATGACCGCAAGACCATCGGCTTCGGCTCGGACGCGGCCGTGGACACCGTTACGAAGCTCGCACAGCTGACGAAGGACGGCGTGCTGCGCAACGCAGACAGCAACGCACAATACGAAGGCCTCCCCAAGGGCGACACCGCCTTCATCCTCACTACGTCGGCACTCCAGGGCTCATTCATGTCCGCTGCCACCAAGGGCGGTTGGGAGCTCAAAGCAGCAGGCATGCCCTCCTTCGGCAGCAAGCCTGCCGTGCCCACCAACTCGGGATCGGCCCTGTTCGTCCTCTCACAGGATCCAGCGAAGCAGCGCGCCGGCTGGGAATTGATCAAGTTCATGACCAGCGACCACGCCTACGAGCAGATCTCCACCAAGATCGGCTACCTGCCGCTGCGCACCTCGCTCACCGCTCCGGGCGGCTCGCTCTACGACTGGGCCCAGAAGAACCCGCTCCTGGCTCCGAACCTCGCCCAGCTTGACCGCCTGCAGCCGTGGGTTTCCTACCCGGGAAACAGCTACGTGCAGATCGACGACATCCTCGGCAAGGCCGTCGAGAACGTCGTCTACTACGGCAAGGACGCAAAAACCACCATGGCCGACGCCCAGAAGCGCGCGCAGGACCTGATCCCCTAACCCTTTTCCCCATCAGGAAGGACACAAGCTGTGACAACCACCGCCGAGGACGCAGTCTTCGGAACCCGCAACCGCCCCTACCCCGTAGAGGGCACCTACAACTTCCGGAGCACGGCGGGTTATCCGGCCGCCGCTCCCGCCGCGGCCAGCGAACCCGCCGCCGCGCGGACCGTCCGTGACGGGAAGCTGTACCGCTCGGACGCGCTCCACGGACTGACCGACGCCGGACGCCGGCAATTCTCCGAGCTCGGCATCCGCCTGGTGATCGACTTGCGAGACCGGACCGAGCTGGCGAAGTCGCCCAGCAACCTTGACGGACTCGCCGTCGACACGAGGCACAACCCGATTTTCGAAGAGGGCAACGTCCCCGGTACCGCGGAGATCACCACCCTTTCGCACATCTACATGCTCATGGTCCAGAGCCACGCCCAGCGCCTTGCCACCGCTATCCGCCTTATTGCCGACTCCGGAACGGATCCGGTCCTGGTTCACTGCACGGCGGGCAAGGACCGCACCGGCGTCGTGATTGCCCTGGCCCTCCTGGCCGCGGGCGTGGACCGCGAGCAGGTGATCCTCGACTACACAGCCAGCGAGGAAAACCTTCGCGGCGAATGGAGCGAGGCCAGGATAGCCGCCGCCTCCAGCCACCCGGGCCTTGCGGGCATCGGCGGGGAACTCCGGGAAATCATCTCCGCGAGCCCCGCCACCGTCCTGGAAACCACGCTGGACCTCGTGGACGAAATGTATGGCAGCGCCACCGGCCTGCTCCAGGCACACGGTTTCAGCGACGCCGACCTCGAACGGCTCAGGGATGTCCTGACCATCAGCTCCACCCGCTAGGAAGCACTCATTTACAAGGAGACAAGACCATGAACACCGAACTCCAGCACCCCGCCCCCGAGCACTTCATCCTGCACATCAGTGACACCCACTTCGTGGCCGACAACGACCTCCTGCACGGCAGCGTGGACAGCGACGAGAACCTCCGCCAACTGTTCCGCGACTTCGTGAAGGCCCAGGTCAAGCCCGAAGCACTGGTATTCACCGGCGACCTCGCCGACACTGGCCGCCCCGACGCCTATGTCCGCCTCCGCAACATCGTGGAGCCCGTAGCCGAGGAACTCGGTGCCAAGATCATCTGGGTCATGGGCAACCACGACGCCCGTACCGCCTTCCGTTCGGGCCTCCTCGACTCCGACGCCGGCGAGGAATCCGTTGACATGGTGCACGAGGTCAACGGCCTGCGCATCATCGCCCTGGACTCCACCGTTCCGGGCAAGCACCACGGCGAAATCTCCGACGAGCAGCTCGCTTGGCTGTCCGACGTCCTCGCCACCCCGGCCCCGCACGGCACCCTCATCGCCCTGCACCACCCGCCGGTTCCCAGCCCCCTGGAGATGATGGCCATGTTCGAACTCCGCGAGCAGAGCCGCTTCGAGAAGGTCATCGAAGGCACCGACGTCCGTGGCATCCTGGCCGGCCACCTGCACTACTCCACCTTCAGCACCTTCGGCGGCGCTCCCGTCACGGTTGCTTCGGCCACGTGCTACACGCAGGACCTCAACGTCGCGCCGAAGTCGATGCGCGGCCAGAACGGTGCGCAGGCGTTCAACCTGATCCACCTTTACCAGGACAAGATGCTCAGCTCCGTTGTGCCGATCGGCGAGTTCTCCACGGTGTACTCCGTCACGGCTGAGCAGATGGCCGCGTTCGAGAAGATGACCCTCGAAGAGGCCACCGCAGCGATGACCGCTCCCGGTGAGGAGTCCGACGTCGAGTTCTCCATCGCTGCCGAAACGGCCGACGGCGAACTCGCCGCCAGCGCCCGCTAGGCACCGGAAGGAAGCCGCAAGAATGTTTATCGAAACCGCCGGGCCGGCAACGGGCATTACCCTTGCCGGCCCGGCGGGGCTCCCGGCCAATCGGCGTCCCAAGCGCCGCGCGCTAAGCCCCTATCTCTATATCCTTCCCGCCGTGGTCCTGCTTCTCGTCTGGACCTACTGGCCGCTGGGACAGACCGTCAACTTGTCCTTCAACGACTGGAACCTGATTCCTACCAAGCCCAAGCAATACGTTGACGTGCAAAAATACGCGAAGGTCCTGAGCCTGCCCGAACTGCACCAAGCCCTGATCAACACCGGCTTGTATATCCTGGCGTTCCTGGGCATTTCCGTTGCCTTGCCGCTCGTGTTCGCGCTGCTTTCGCGCAAGGTCCAGGGCAAGGCGCGCACCGCGTACCAGGCCCTGATCTTCGTTCCCTTCCTCATCACGCCCGTGGCGAGCAGTGCCATTTGGCGGTGGCTGTTCGCTCCTGAGGGCGGAACGATTCCCGCGATCGCCGCCGCCCTGGGCGCACCGATGGGCAACGTTTTCCGCGATCCCGACAGTTCGATGACGGCGGTGATCGTGATTGTCGGCTGGCAGATGCTCGGCTTCGGCGTGCTGGTGGTATCGGCCGGGCTGGCGGGCATCAGCCCGGACTATGCCGCCGCTGCATCCATCGACGGCGCCAGCGGCAGGCAGATCACGTGGCGGATCATCATCCCGCTGCTCTCTCCGAGCCTGGTGTTCCTCTCGCTCATGACCATCCTGCTGTCCGCGCAGTGGACATATCCCATCATCGACCTCGTGACGCAGGGCGGACCGGGCAACTCATCTACCAACATCTACTACCTGCTGTACCAGTTCGGCTTCAGGAACTTCGACGCCGGCCTGTCCTCCGCGGCGGGCACGCTCTTCTTCCTTGGATTCGGGCTGATTGCCCTCGTCTTCGTGGAACTCTCGGAGCGACTCAGCTTCTACGACAACTAGAAAGAGCCACCATGGCCTTCATCACTATCGCCCCGCCGGCCCAGCCTGGTTCCGTGGACGCCCCGCTTTCAGGGCCGACGAAAGTTTCAGGGCCGACGACGGCGCCTGCCGCCGGGCGCGGACGCCTGCGGTTTGCGTCGTTCCGGCTTGGGTCTTTGCGGCTTGGGTCTTTGCGGCTAGTGCCCAGCCACGCTTTGCTGATCGCCTTGGCGGTCGTCTCCATTTTCCCCATCTACTGGATGTTCGTCACGGCCTTCCGGCCGTCGTCGGACGCATTGTCCACCAATCCGTTGCCGGGACCGCTGAGCCTGGAGAATTTCCAGTACGTCCTGAAGACCATTCCCATCGCGGGCATGCTGGCGAACACCTTCGGCATGGCGCTGACCTTGGCGGTGTCCCAACTGCTCGTGGCCATCCTGGCTTCGTACGGCTTCGCGCGCTGGGACTTCCTCGGAAAGAAGGCCTTGTACCTCCTGTTTGTCGGGTCCTGGCTGGTGCCTTTCCAGGTCACCATGATTCCCAACTACTTGCTGGTGTCCCAGATGGGCCTTCTCAACACCATCACCGGCGTCGTCATCCCGCAGCTGTGCTCGGCCTTCGCGGTGATGATGCTGCGCCAGCACCTCGAAGCTTTCCCCAAGGACCTCCTGGATGCGAGCCAGATGGATGGGAGGTCGTCATGGAGGACGCTGTGGGAAGTGGTGGTTCCGAACCTCCGCCCGGCACTGGCGGCCCTGGGGATCATGCTGTTCATCAGCGCCTGGAACGAATACCTGTGGCCTTCCCTGATCATGCAGAAGTCTGATGCCCTCATCCAAGTCGGCATCCGCGGCTTCCTCGGCGCCGAGGGCAACAACTGGGGCGCGATCATGGCAGCGTCCTCGCTCGCGTGCCTGCCGATCTTCCTGATCTACATCTTCCTGCAGCGATACGTCGTCGATGCCTTCGTCCGTTCAGGATTGAAGTAGCCCCGCCCCGCCCCTAGACGCCCGAACGCCCGCTCACATATGGCGCCGTTTCGGCCGACGCCGGCTCACATATAGGGCCAATTCCGGGATCCCTTGCTCACTAGATGTGAGCGAGGGATCCGGAAAACAACCATATAAGTGAGCGAGCGTCTGGGGTGAGCGAGCTGAACCAAGGAGTCCCGGTCATATCGCCAAAGGAAAGCCCTTAAGGAAGGCCCCTAGGAGAACTCCTTCAACGCCTCGGTGAGCAGCCCGCCCGGAGACCCCAGCCGGACATGGACGCCATTCGAAGCCACCAGTTCACCGGCAATGACGACGGCGGTGACGTCGCTCGCCGTCGCGCTGAACGCGAACTGCTGGGGCATGGAACCCGCGGTTCGCACCGAGTCCGGAGCCACAGCCATGAGATCGCACACCGCAGCTACCTCTAGTGCCGACGCAATGGGCGTGGCCATGGATGCGGTTGCGCCGATGGTGGCCGCGTGGAGCAGTTCCTGCGGTGAAAACCTGCCCCGCTGGCCGGAGCCGAGGCGTTCCCCGTGTTCCAAGGTCCGCATTTCAACCCAGGGATCGATCACGGCGTGTTGGTCGGTACCTAGCGCGATGGTCGAGCCGGCGTCGGACAGGGCGCGTGCCGGGCCGATCCCGTCAGCTAGATCGGCCTCGGTGCTGGGACACATCACCACGGTGGATCCCGCATCTCCGAGGAGTTGGATGTCGTCCGGCGTCAGGTGGGTCGCGTGGACGGCGGAGAGCCGCCGGGACAGCAGGCCGTGGCGGGCAAGAAGCCCGGCAGGCGTGACGCCATAAGCCTGCAGGCAGGCCTCGTTCTCAGCCGGTTGTTCACTGAGGTGGATGTGCAGCGGAATATCGGTGGGCAACTGCCGGGCGACAGTCTTGAGCGCCTCCTCGGGCACTCCTCGGATGGAATGCAGGGCGGCCCCCACGCCGACCATTTCCGGCGGAAAGCTCCGTGCCATCGCGGCACGCAGTGATGCGAGCCGATCCAACCAGGCCTGCGCATCGGCGTCGCCAAACCGTGCCTGTTCCGGGCTCAGCGGCGTCCCGATGCCTCCCGCGAGGTACAGGGTGTCCAGCAATGTCAGCCGGATCCCGGCCGCCACGGCTGCCCTGGCCAACGCCAATTCCATCGCGTGCGGCTCCGGGTAGGGCGTTCCTTCCGGCTGGTGATGGACATAGTGGAACTCCGCCACGCTGCTGAAGCCGGACACCACCATTTCGGTGAAGACTGCCGTGGCGAGCTTCTCGTATTTCTCCGGGGTAAGTTCCGCAGCACTCCGATACATCTGCTCCCGCCAGACCCAGAAGTCACCGCGACCGTCATGCGTCCGTCCGCGCAGGATCCGGTGAAAAGCGTGTGAATGGGCGTTGGCCGCGGCGGGGAAGACGACCCCGTTCAGTATCTGGTCACCGCTTTCGGGCTCGACGCCGGTAAAGATCCCGGAGATGCGGCCGTTGTCCACCTCCAAGCGGACGCTCGCGGCCACAGCAGAAGCGCCCGCGACAGAACCGCCGTCGGCGTCTATAAGCGCCGCCTCGCACCAGATCCCGCTCACAGGAGCCCCTCCAGAACGTCGGCGAGGGCGACGGCGCCGGCTAAGGCGTCCTCGTCGGCCACGTACTCTTCCGGGGAGTGCGAGATTCCGCTCGGGTTGCGGACGAACAGCATCGCCGAGGGGACATGTCCAGCCAAGACTCCGGCGTCGTGCCCGGCGCCGGTCGCCAGCACCGGCGCGCCCGGCAGGAGCTCGCCGATGCGTCGGCTCAGCGCGGGATCGAAATGGACGGTGTCGCTGTAGGACTCCTCGGTGAGGGTGGCAGTGCATCCCTCACCTGCCGCGATTTCCCGGGCCGCACGGTAGATCGATTCGATCAGTTGTGCCGTCACGGCATCGTCGGGATGGCGGGCGTCAAGCCACAGATCAACGCGGGAGGCAATCACGTTGGTGCCGCCGGGAACCGGGGTCAAGCGCCCCACGGTGGCCCGCGCATCAGCCTGTTTCGCGGCCGCATCACGGACGGCAACGACGATCTGCGCGGCCGCTACCATCGGGTCGGCGCGGTCGGCCATGAGGGTAGTCCCGGCGTGGTTGCCTTGGCCGTTGACGCTGAGTTTCCAGCGGCCGTGGCCCAGAATGGAGCTGCCGACGGCGATGGCCGGCCCGCTTTGGCCGAGTCCCTTCCCCTGTTCCACATGCAGTTCGACGAAGTCGCCGATTCGCGCCATGGCTTCCGGGTCGGGACCCACGTGCCGGGGATCCAAGCCATTGCTCCGGGCGACGTCGGCGAAAGTGTCGCCGTCGACGTCGCGCAGGTTCAGCGCCTTGTCGACGTCGATGGCGCCGGCCAGGAGCCGCGAGCCCAAGCAGGCCACGCCAAAGCGGGATCCTTCTTCTTCCGGGAAGACCGTGATGGCCAGCGAACGCTTCGGCTTGACGCCTCGAGAGGCAAGAACGTCGACGGCGGCGAGTGCGGACGCGACTCCGAGCGGCCCGTCAAAGGCACCCCCGCCCGGGACGGAGTCGAGGTGGCTGCCGGTGACGAGGGCACCGTCCTGGGGCTTTCCCCACCAGGCCCAGATAATGCCGTTACGGTCGGTCTCGACGTCGAGGCCGCGCTGTTGGGCTTGTTCGATGAACCAGTGCCTGAGGTCGAGCTCGGGCGTCGAGTAGACAGCCCTTGAGTATCCTCCGCGAACCGCATCTCGGCCCACGTCCTTGATTGAGTCAAGGAGCTGATTGACGGTTTCCACGTTGTTCCTCCGATGAATGAAGACTGCCACCAAGTAAAAACCACTTGTCACCCCATGACAAGACCTTGAGCGCAGAACCGTGACAATTAACAGGCTTGAAACACCGTCGAAACGGCTTGTTCCCACCAAGCGTCTCAAATCCCGGAATCTCAGGTAATTTCAC
The DNA here is from genome assembly GCF_058781865.1 of Arthrobacter sp. FW306-1B-F12A. Classification (NCBI taxonomy): domain Bacteria; kingdom Bacillati; phylum Actinomycetota; class Actinomycetes; order Micrococcales; family Micrococcaceae; genus Arthrobacter; species Arthrobacter sp. FW306-1B-F12A. Next base: position 4,398 of record NZ_JBYSXD010000011.1, on the reverse strand, counting down.
GAAATCTATTGCCATTCGATGAAAGTTGATTTTTACTAAGTGGCAAGACATAGTGATTCAGACCACTTGAAAGCAGGTCAGTCAGTGGCAGCAGACTCTTCCACCCGGACGGTCGAAAGGGCGTTGGCCCTCCTGAGCGCGGTCTGTACCGATGGCGCCATCAGCTTGAGCGACGCCGCACGCGTTGTTGACTTGTCGGCCAGCACCGCACTCCGGCTCCTCCGCACACTGGAGGGCAGCGGATTCGTGAAGCGGGACCCGAGCGGAAACTTCCGGCCCGGCGCCAGTGTCATCCAGTTGGGAGCACTCGCGCTCGGACAGGAATCCCTCGTGTCTCTGTGCACACCGCATATGAAGAGGCTGGTGGCCGACACGGGCGAGTCCTGCTATTTGAGCATTCCTGGTCCTGGGGAAACCGGAATCTACATCGCCATTGTCGAAGGTACGCACTCTGTCCGGCACACCAGTTGGGTCGGCAGGAGCATTCCGCTGGAAGGATCCGCCGCAGGGAAGGTCCTCACTGGCGGGCAGAACGGCCGCGGCTTCGCCATCGTGCGAAGCGGCGTAGAAGACGACATTACGGCCGTCGCCGCACCCATCGTGATCGGCGGCCGCACCGTGGCAGCCCTCAGCATCGTCGCACCGAGCTACCGCTTGGGCGAGGCGAAGGCCCAGACATTTGGCGAGGAACTGGCGAGGGTGGCGAACAATATCCTCGTGGAACCCTCCGGAGACCATGAAGTGCCCCAGGAAAGCATGGAAAAGAAATGATCAAGTTTGAAAATGTCACCAAGGCGTACCCGGACGGGACGGTCGCCGTCGACGGCCTGAACCTCGAGGCGCCCACCGGCAAGCTGACCATCTTGGTTGGCCCGTCCGGCTGTGGCAAAACCACGTCCCTCAGGATGATCAACCGCCTCATCGAACCCACCAGCGGCACCATCTACCTCGATGACCAGCCGACGTCGGGCATGGACGCTGCGTTGCTGCGCCGCCGGATCGGCTACGTCATCCAGCACGCCGGCCTCTTTCCGCACCGCACTATCGTCGACAACGTGGCAACGATGCCCGTGCTGCTCGGCGAGAGCAGGCAAAAGGCCCGGATGAAAGCCCTCGAGCTCATGGAGCGCGTCGGACTCCCCGCGAGCTTCGCCAAGCGCTACCCGTGGCAACTGTCCGGTGGACAGCAGCAGCGCGTGGGCGTGGCCCGGGCTTTGGCTTCGGATCCGGCCTTCATGCTCATGGACGAACCCTTCAGTGCCGTTGACCCCGTGGTCCGGGCACAGCTCCAGGAGGAGTTCCTCCGGCTGCAGCGCGAGATCGGCAAGACCATCATCATGGTCACCCACGACATCGATGAGGCCCTCAAGCTCGGCGACCAGGTTGCCGTGATGCGTGTCGGCGGAAAACTCGCCCAGATGGCCACGCCGTCGGAGCTGCTGACGTCCCCGGCTGACGAATTCGTGGCCGACTTCGTGGGACGTGACCGTGGCTACCGTTCCCTCGGCTTCACCAACGCGGCCGGCACGGTTGCCGTTTCCGAAGAAGCCGTGGTCACCCTCGGCGCATCTGCCGCCGAGGCCCAGAGCAAGGCCACGGGGGCCTGGGTGCTGGTGGTCGACCCGCTGCGGAAGCCGCTCGGCTGGGCACAAGCGGACCTCATCAAGGGCGAGCTCACGAGGGAGCACCTCAACCTCAGCGGCACCTCCGCGTCGTCGTCCGGGACCATGCGCCAGTTGCTCGACGCCGCACTTTCCTCCCCCAGCCGGCGCGGCGTCGTCGTCAACGAACACGGCGAGCTTATCGGCACAGTGACGGCCACCGACGTCGTCAAGGCGATCGAGGCCGAGCCGCACTTGGAGACGGCGCGATGAACTTTGAATGGCTCGGCCGTCAGTCCGACAACATCGTCTTCCTCCTCGGTTGGCACGTGCTGCTCGCCGTCACTCCCCTTATCCTCGGCCTGCTGATCGCATTGCCCCTTGGCTGGTGGGCACACCGCAGCCGCCGGATCTATCCCCTTCTGGTAGGCGTGGCGGGCCTGCTTTACACAGTCCCTTCCCTCGCCCTGTTCGTCCTGTTGCCGCTGGTCCTTGGCACCAAGATCCTGGATCCCCTCAACATCGTGGCAGCTCTGACCATCTATACCGTGGCGCTGCTGGTACGCGTCGTAGCCGACGCCCTGGATTCCGTGCCGGAAGACACGGTCCAAGCCGCCAAGGCGATGGGCTACCGCGGATACCAGAGCCTGGTGAAAGTGGAGCTACCCGTGGGCGTCCCGGTCATCAGTGCCGGACTCCGCGTCGCGGCAGTCTCCAACGTGAGCCTTGTTTCCGTGGCAGCATTGCTCGGCATCCCGCAGCTCGGCTCGCTCTTCACCCAAGGCTTCCAGTTGCGGTTCTTCACCCCGATCATCGCCGGCATCATCCTCTGCGTGGTCCTGGCCATGATCCTTGACGGACTGATCATCCTCCTCAACCGGTGGCTGACACCGTGGACCCCCAAGGTGGTGGCATCATGATCAACTACTTGTTCAATCCCGCACACTGGAGCGGCGCCGACGGCATCCCCACCCTGATCGGCGAACACCTGCTCTACTCCCTCATTGCCCTCGTCGTCGCGGCCATCATCGCCGTTCCGCTCGGTATCTACATCGGAGTCACAGGCAAGGGCGTCTTCATGATCGCGGGCCTGGCCAACGCCCTCCGCGCCCTCCCCAGCGTGGGCCTGCTGATTCTGTTGGTCCTGCTGATCTCGCCCGCGTTCCCGTCCAAAATGGGCTACACCCTGCCGAGCCTCATCGTCCTGGTGCTCCTCGCGGTCCCACCCATCCTGACCAACACGTACGCCGGTGTCCGCGCGGTGGACGCTGCCGCCGTCGACGCCGCCAAGGGCATGGGCTTCCGCACCATGAAGATCCTCACGGACATCCAGCTCCCTTGCTCGCTCCCGCTCATGCTTTCCGGGGTCCGCAGCGCATTGCTGCAGATCATCTCGACGGCGACCATCGCCGCGTACATTTCGCTCGGCGGCCTCGGACGGCTGCTGATCGACGGCAAGGCCCAGAACGATTACAGCCAGATGGTGGCCGGAGCCGTGCTGGTTGCGCTGCTGGCCCTGTTCTTCGACCAATTGCTCGCCTTCATCACCCGCAGGGTCGTCTCACCCGGACTGACCCGGCGCACCGTCAAGGCGGCCGCCCCGGCCGCGGCGGCTGACACCGTGAAAACCCCCGTCACGGTCTAAGCAGCTCCCCCGCTTCATCGCCGTCGGGCGCCCTGCCCTACGGCGGCAACACCGTTCAAACCACCCCCACTTGGCCACCGCATGCCCTGCAACGGCCCTCCCAGAGAGAATTGACATGAAAAAGTACCTGACTGGTTTCGCCCTGGCGGCTGCCACCGCCATCGCCCTGAGCGCTTGTGGTGGGGATCCCATGAGCTCCACCAACAACAACTCCCAGGCCGCAGGATCGACGGACAGCATCATCGTCGGCTCCGCGGATTTCCCGGAAAGCCAGCTCATTGCCAAGATCTACGCCGAGGCCCTCAAGTCGAAGGGCGTCCAGGTCACGGAGAAGCCCAGCATCGGTAGCCGCGAAGTCACCATCCCGGCACTGAAGGACGGTTCCATCGACCTCATGCCGGAGTATGGCGGCGCGCTGCTGCAGTACCTCGATGCCTCCACCAAAGCGGTAACCTCGGATGAGGTCACCAAAGAGCTGAGCACCAAGATTCCGTCCGGTCTCACGCAGCTGACGGCATCCAAGGCACAGGACAAGGACGTCTTGGCGGTTAAGAAGGAAACCGCCGACAAGTACAACCTCAAGTCCATCAGCGACCTTCAGCCTGCTGCCAAAGACCTCGTCCTGGGCGGCCCGCCGGAGTGGAAGACCCGTATTAACGGCGTTGCCGGCCTGAAGTCCGTCTACAACCTCGACTTCAAGGAGTTCTCAGCGCTCGACGCCGGCGGTCCGCTCACGCTGAACGCCCTCCTTTCCGGTCAGGTACAGGTTGCCGACCTCTTCAGCACCGATCCCGCCATCGCCGCCAACAACCTGGTTGCCCTGGAAGACAACAAGAATCTGTTCTTGTCCGAGAACATCGTTCCCGTCATCAACCAGAAGAAGGCCAGCGACACCGTCAAGGGCGTGCTGGACAAGGTATCTGCCGCGTTGACCACCGATGACCTGATCCAGATGAACGGCAGGACCGCCAAGTTCGAGGACATGGGACAGATCGCCCAGGACTGGCTCAAGTCCAAGAACTTGGCCTAGTTCGAGCACGAAGCAACTAGTCCCGCTCACCAAGGAGTACGAAGAATGGCACCCGCTGATTTCACTACCGGAGCCCGTCCGGTCAAGGCCGCGCGCGGCACGGAGCTGACCGCGAAGAGCTG